>JAISES010000284.1 GCA_031263965.1 Prevotella sp.
GTTTCGTTGCTTTTTCAATAGCAACCGCCGAAAAATCAATCGCTGTAGCCTCTATTTTCTGACTGGCCATAAACCTGGAAAAACGTCCGAGTCCGCAACCCAACTCTAATGAAGTCTGAGGCTTGTTGGCTTCTATAAGTTCCTTCAGTTCTCGGGGAATGCGTGTGTCTGTCCATGCCCAATGCGATAAAGAACTATATGCTTTATCAAATTCCACATTATTGGAAGGTGGCCCGAATGTATTTGTTCCCATATCAGAATTATTGTTTTAATACCGGTTGCGATAATGTTCGCAACCGGTATTTTTGTGATTCTTTATTGCCCGAAACCAAAATATCCGTGCATTCCGTGTATTCTGCTTTCGAAAGCTTTTTTTCGTTCATCAACAAATGCCTGCTTTTCTTCACCCGACATGTTCATCCATTTTTCACAACGGGAATCTATCGACTCAACAGAAAAATGGTCTTCATGATTTCCGATACCTTCTATCCGTTTATTCATAAACTCCAGTTTTTCACTGTCGGTCATTTTAGACCATTCTTCTTTGAATTTATTTCTTGCATCTTTGTCGAAAGGGTTTCTTCCGAAGAATCCCATTCCAAAATCTCTTGTCATCATATTTTTTTCAGTTTTTTATTTTACAGTATTTTTATAAAGAGCTCTCTACTTATTTTGACGAATGGCACAAAAGAATATTTTAAGGTTCTTAGAAATTGTTTGAATTTTAGCGAAAAATATTATTATAGGATTTAAAAAAAAAAAACTTCTTAGCAATTTTTTTATGCTCTTTTCAGATGGATTTTATCCTTTAAAAACAGTTTCTGAATAAAGAAAAGAGGGCGTGTAGAAAGTCAGATTACTTTCGACACACCCTCTTGCTATATAGTGCCGGATTTATTTCCCTATCGCATACCTGAGCCCCACGTAGAACTTACGTCCTTGCGTTGGTCCCCATACCATTGTAGCATCGAAATTGTCGCCAAATGGATTTTCGGACGAAATGACCGGATTCTTTTGCGTATAACCGGTGATATTTTCTGCTCCTGCATAAATGCTCCAGTTGCGGAAATTCTTTGTTATCTGGGCATTCAATATCGTAAACGGGCCAAAAGTATCTTTCCACAAAGGATTAGCAGCATCCGGCGTTGGCATACGTCCGCCGCCATTGAACTGAGAAGTCAGGTCGAACACCCATTTCTTCATCTTGGTTTCGTAAGATGCAGTTACCAATGCTTTATAATCGCCGACCAGCGGTTTCTTCATCAGCTTGCCATTATAATCCGTTTTGGCGTTTGTCCAACGATATGCGCCCAATATGGTGAATCCCCTGAATAACGGATAGGTAGCTTCGACCTGAAAACTATTCGCATACGATTTTCCTTTCAGATTGTAGAATTTCACTGCATGCGGATCACTATCCACATCAGTTACCACCTGATTGTCGAAATCGGTGCGGTACCATTCCCCTGTGACAGTCAGCTCTTCCCCTTTGACAGGTATATGGAACGACACGCTTGCGCCATAATTCCATGCCGATTCCTGTTTCAGGTCGGCTGCTATTTCTATCTTACGGTTACTTGCCAGATAGAAACTATTTTCGGGCATTACAAAAACGGTGCGGTATCCTTTTCCTGCCGAAGCCCTCATGTTGAGCCACTCGAAAGGCATATATTTCAGGTGTAAACGAGGTGTAACAAATGCCTTGTGCAATGTGCTGTAATCGACCCTCAAACCCGCCAATGCAATGAATTTATCATCTTTATTGAATGTATACTGGGCATATCCGCCTGTTGTCGTTTCATGAACGGGCAGGGCTGTAACCGGCCGGCTCAGACGAACGGACTGTTTATACTGATCCCAGTTCATACTAAGCCCTGTACTCAACTGGTGCTGTTTCCCCAATGAGGTTTCATACATCAACGAGGCATAAAGGTTGCTGCCGTATACATTAAATATATCGGCGGCATATTTCGATTTCTGATCGTGATAAGAGCCTGTAAAGATCAAAGCCACATTCCCGTTGCGTTCTTCATCCAAAATGTATGCGTTTTTTGTATAAAACTCGCCCCTGTTGGCATTCACCGATATTTCATAAGGATGTTCGTTAAGCGACGCGTCATTCAAGGTATGCATCGTTTGCCCGCTGGTACGGTAATCTTGCAAAAACCTGAATCCGAACTGCGATGCATATCTGCCTGACATGTATCCCCATCTGTTCATTATATTGAACTGATGTTTCTTCGGCATATCGAGAAAACTATCATTATTATCATCATGCGAAGAAGATTCGTTTGAATAATGCAAGAACAGGCCTGTATTCAGTTTATCATTCAGTATAAATGCGGCATCGGCATTGCCTTCATACCGTCCGGCATCGCTGGCAAATACATTCAGACTTAACGGATCGGCGCTATTCGGCTTTTTATATTCCACATTCATTTGTCCTGTTAGCGATTCATAACCGTTCTTCACCGAAGCGGCTCCTTTCGATATCTGGATGCTTTCCATCCAGGGGCCGGGTATATAATCCATACCATATACCGAAGCAGGGCCACGAAAGTTAGGGTAGTTTTCGGTCAGCATTTGTACATATGTGCCCGACAAGCCCAGCAATTGTATCTGTTTAGCTCCTGTAACAGCGTCACTGAACGAAACATCTACCGATGGATTCGTCTCAAAGCTTTCCGAAAGATTACAGCAAGCAGCGCGAAGCAATTCCTTTGTGGTTATTTTCTCAGTTTGCAGAATATCCCTTCTCGATTTGATCGTTCCGGGAGGTGTCCGTTCTATGACAACCTCACCTAACTCTACATTCTCGTCGAGCACAATTTTTTGTTCGGCGAAAAAATCGTGAATGTGAACCACTTTGTCTACATACCCGACATATGAAATGGCGAGCATATGATCTTTATGCGGAGTTCCGGTTATCTCGAAATAACCATTTTCATTTGTTACAACGCCTGTTTTTGCGCTTTCCCAGCGGACACTGGCTCCTATCAACGGCTGGTTATCTTTGTCATATACGTATCCCTTCAGTATGTCTTTACCAAAGGCCAAAACAGGCAATAACAGCAATATAGCAAATATTTTTATTGATTTCATTTGATTCTTATGTAATTGTTATAAAATAATACGGAATGAATTGCGCACCAATCCGGCACACAACAAATCATGTATTACAAATCAAATGATAAGCACCCTGATGAGGCTAAGATATTCACGGGGCGGAATGTTTGGCGGCGATTCGAATTGTGAATAAATACCCGCGTCGTTTATCTGACCGGATAAAACGCCTGACAACAACACCGGATAAACATCGGATATCCAAACAAAAGGGCTGGATACCTGCGGTCTGAAAACAGGCAGGTCAATATCGGCAGACAGGCGGGATATCCGGCAATGCCCTTCATCGAAACGGGTAGCGCAACCATCTGCATCCGTATTACGGCCCGATGGCTGAGTATGATGTGTATGAGACGCGCAACAAGAATGAGTTTCTCCGGCAACATCCTTTTGCAAACAACAGCTATGTGCTTTTGTAACCACCAGCATCTGTTCTGTCTCACAACCCGAGCAACAATAGATCATACAAGTCACTCCCGCACCTGTAAAAAATACAGCCACGGCAGCAATAAGCAATATAATCCTGTTCACCAGTTTCTTCATACGATGCAAAGATAATATATTATCAAAACAAATAATCTCCTTTAAATGTTTTTATCATAAGTAGACATAATATAAACATTCTGAGAAACATTCCAACTTTGAAACGGAAAATCGGAGAATTTCCATATAATAATCCTTAAAATAGCATTATGATTCAATTTATTCCTTATATTTAGCATACTGTCACTTAAAAAAACGAAACATTATGGGAAGAGTAGTAGACAAAAATTCAGCACCCCATTATTTCTGGGGTGACAAATGCAGCAGTTGGATTCTCATGAACAGGGATTCTTTATCTGTGAAAATCGAAACAATGCCTGCCGGAACAAGGGAAACCCTGCATTATCATTCCGAAGCCAGGCAGTTCTTCTTTATCCTGAAGGGTACAGCCGTTTTCTATGTCGATGGCAAAACAGAAACCCTCAAAGAACTACAGGGAATATTGATAGAGCCCATGTCGAAACATTTCATAGCTAATGAAACGGCAGAGCCTATCGACTTTCTGCTTGTGTCTCAGCCTGACAATGACTCGACGAATGACAGGACTGATCTGGATGAATGAAAACCGGAAGAGGGTGTCTCACAAGGTCTTTTAGACACCCTCTTCCGGCATATATGAATTAAAACGATCAGTCGATAAAATCGATAGTTTCTTCTCCGATCATCTGACGAAGTGTATTTTTCAACTTCACATATTGGATAAACAGATCGTGCTCTGCAACCTTGCTAGGTTCGTGCATAGGACTCTTGAAGTAGAATGACAGCCAATCCTGGATACCGCTCATCCCCGCACGTTTTGCCAGGTCTGTGAACAACACTAGGTCGAGGCACAAAGGCGCGGCAAGAATAGAGTCACGGCAAAGGAAATCCACCTTCAATTGCATTGGGTAACCCAACCATCCGAAAATATCGATATTATCCCATCCCTCTTTGTTATCTTTGCGGGGCGGGTAATAGTTGATACGGACTTTGTGATATACATTACCGTAAAGTTCAGGATACAATTCAGGTTGAAGAATGTTGTCAATAACGGACAATTTAGACTCTTCTTTCGTTTTGAATGAACCCGGATCGTCAAGAACTTCTCCGTCGCGGTTGCCAAGAATGTTTGTAGAGAACCATCCGCTAAGGCCAAGCATACGGGTCTTCAACATTGGGGACAATACAGTCTTCAACATAGTCTGGCCGGTCTTGAAGTCTTTACCGCAAATAGGAGTCTGGGTCTTGGCTGCAAGTTCCCACATGGCAGGAATATCTACAGTCAGATTAGGAGCTCCGTTGATGTATGCAACACCTTCCGAAACAGCAGCATAAGCATAGATATTTGAAGGAGCTATGTCTTTATGATTTTCCTTCATTCCTTTTTCCAATGCGGCAAGAGATTTGTGAACTTCTCCAAGAGGAGTGAACACTTCCGTGCTACCACACCAGATAACGACTATGCGGTCGCAGTTGTTTGCTTTCTTAAATTCACGGATATCTTCTTTTACTTGTTCCATCAGTTCCCATTTTGTAGGGGCCGATTTTACCCAAGTACCATGTAGACGTTTCACAAATTCCTGATCGAACACAGCTTTCATAGGTTTGATTGCCGACAGTTCGTCTTTTACCTTGTCAAGGTCTTCGTTTGTTAATACCTCGGCATGTTTTGCAGCCTGGTATACATCATCTTCGAACAGGTCCCATCCTCCGAAAACGATATCGTTCAATTCGGCCAAAGGCACTACATCTTTAATTTTAGGGAAGTTGTTTTCTTCTCTTTTCCCTATACGCATTGTAGCCAATTGAGTGATTGAACCTACCGGAATTCCTAAGCCCTTGCGGGTGATTAATGTACCGGCAATAAACGTAGATGCCACAGCACCTCCAACTCCAACAACAAGAACACCAAGTTTTCCGTTGGCTTCTTTAACTTGTACTTTTCCCATTTTTTTTAAATTAAATTTTAAAATACACTGCAACCCGCAGCAATCCTTTAAACTACAGATTTAGTTTTGCCGGGATATTATCTCCCGCCTCCACAAAATCCTATATAATAGGATGGCTTCAGCGACAATCTGTTTTATTTTATTCTCCCAACCCGGGCTTTTTCACCTTACAAGCGGCTTCCATTATTAAAACTGATAATCTACCGACTCCACAGTATTACCAAAACTCAAGTACTTTTTTTTCAATCCAGTTGAAATACAGCCTTCAACTCCATGAAGTCTGTTATTATAAGATCTGCCTTCGCATCTTCTTGATCATCATCCTTATCCCATCCTACCCCTTTGAGCCATACGGTCCGGCATCCATTTTCAGATGCGGGGAGAATATCTTTTGTATAAGAATCGCCCACAACCACAACAGAGGAAGGTTCCAGGCCTAAAGCCTTTACTCCCAGCCTGAATATCTCCGGATCAGGTTTCCTTACACCTACAACTGCCGACTCTATCACGCTATCAAAGTACTCTGACAGGCCAAAATCGCTCAATACGGCTTGTACATTCCCGTAAAAATTAGAGACCAATATCATCGGGTAATGACTTTTTAGCGCTGTAAGCAGGACTATTTCCTTTTTCAATAAACTCTTTACAAAGTTATAACATTGCCCTGAAATATCAAGAATATATTCTTCCGATTTGTTACATTCTTTCAAAAATCCTTTTTCAATAAGGTTTCTCATCTGTATCGCCACCTTCTTTTCGAGGAGAATCCTAAAATTATCGTTCGTTTCTATTACCGGATTAGTAGCTAAATACCGTTCGGCGTAAACGTAAGCTTCTCTGAACTGTTCTTTGGTCACAGGTACTTTTTGATGCCGGTATGCATCCCAAAGTACTTCCGACCAATGTTTACCATTGCTGTCGATAGTACCGCCATAATCGAATATTATTCCTTTTATTTTTTTCAGATCAAACATACCTCGCCTTTTGATTATTTTTTCTTCTTCATGGCATAAGTCCGGGCCTTCAGGAATTCGCCGAATTCTTTTATATTTTCATACTCAGACTGCTCCTCTACCGTTATGGGCTTACCAAAACGAATATAAACAGTTTTGCCTTTCTTATTCGTTACCTCATGTAATAACCGTACTGTACGTATGCGCCAGTCGATGAAACCAAGAAAACGATAGAACCATGAATTGTTTCCGGATATAAACATCGGTATAACCGGTACTTTTGCTTTTTTTATCAATTTAAGCACCGGTTCCTGCCATTCGCGGTCTTCGGTGCGATCGAGGTGAGGAGACGAAACGCCCCCTGCCGGAAACAGTCCCAAGGGATGTCCTTCTTTCAAATGTCCAAGACACTGCTTTACTCCGCCTACGCTGGATTTCACTTCCGACATTTTATTATCTTTAGAGTATGGATTAACTCCTATGAAGTGTTTTTCCATTGTATCTATTTGCATCAGCATCCAGTTGACCATCATCTTATAGTCTCTCCGTTTGCCGGCAACAGTACTGATAGCGATGATGCCGTCGATATGTCCGTAAGGATGGTTCGATACTGTAATAAAAGGGCCTTCCTTAAAGTCGTCAAGAACCTCATAGTTCTCATATTTGCGGATGATACGGAGTTTGTCGAGCATATCATTCACAAATTCCAGACCCGTCAGATGTTTTGAAGCGTCATATACAGCATTTACCTTATTTATACCTGTTACTTTAAACAGGAATTTTATAATAATATTACCGGAACGTCCTCTAAAAACGGGGTGCATCCCCCTTATCATATCTTTACTTATCAGTTTTTCCTTCATGCCGTAAAGGTACGAAACTTCTATTTGATA
>JAISES010000303.1 GCA_031263965.1 Prevotella sp.
CTTCTTTCAGTATAAATCTGGTATCACCCAGTGCGTTCAGAGTCAGGCTGGTTACAGGATACAATTCACCGGTAACAGGATTTACATAGTTATTAGCCAGCTCGTTGATTTTATTTTTATTTGCAGTGAATGTATAATTTGTAGACCATCCGAATCCGCTCCAATTATTTTCATATCCTACAGACAATTCGATACCCTGATTGGTTACACTACCCGATTGTACATAGTAATGCTCGTATCCTGATGAAGCAGACAAGTTAGCGTTGAATACCTGATTATAGGTTTTAGCATGGTAAAGGCTGACATCAAATCTGAAATGTTTTAAGATACGTGAAGTTAATCCGATTTCCCATGAATCTGTTTTTTGCGGATCAAGGAATGCTATCGGATAGTGGTCGTAATTAGGATTGTATCCTAAACCTTGTTCGTTCCATGAGTGATACCTTTGAGCCAGGTTACGGGCAAAAGGTAACCCTACCGATGCAAATGATGCCCTCAGTTTGAGGTATTCTATTTGCTTAGGCATAGGTAAAATCTCCGACAGGATGAATGATGTTCCTACCGATGGGTAGAAAAATCCACTCTTTGAGGATTGAGCTCCGGCTAACTGGGAAGGCCAGTCGAAACGTCCTGTCAATGTCAGGTAATAGGCTCCTTTATATCCTATCTCCGTACTTGCAAATACAGACTGTGTTTGGTCTTGCCATTTATCCTGGTAAGGGGTTAACTTATCCCTGTTGATTTGCATAACGTTGAATACGTTCGGAATTGCTCCGTCGTATGTCCCATCCATAAGCGGCCCTCTGACATCCAGATAATTCTGCATTACATCAGAAATCGATGCTCCGGCATTAACCGTAAGGACAAGATCTTCATTTAAGATCCTGTTAATATTTGCCATAACATCGGCATATGTCTGCCTGTCTCTTGTCGATCTTTCGGCATAGTATCCGGTTGTTGAACCTTCGGTCAATGTTGTATTAGTAGTCGCATATAGCTTTTCTGTATATATGTTTTGAGAGTAGTCGGTGCGTACACGTCCCGAAACATTCAGCCAGTCCAGAATATCGTAGCTCAGGCTTCCGTTTACCATATAGCGGTCTTTTGTATTTGCCCGAAGGTTGCGGTAATTGATCCAATAAGGATTCTGTCCGGTATAATTCGTTAATCCGTAATTCCAGCGCTGTGTATATATCTTACGCGAAGTATCCCATTCTTCGTACATCTTTACGTCATTCCAGTCACCGCTACGAGGGAACAGATAAGCCGATACCAACGGATTCTGATATAATCCCTGATTGGTCATGTTGTTATCTTTCTGTTTGATATAACTGGCGCCTACGTCAAGCTTCATCTTATCGTTCAAGAAAGATGTAGTATTGCGTATTGTGAAGTTCATACGGTCATAAGTATTGTTATAGATAATACCGCCCGAATTTACAGCTGATGTTGAGGCATAAGTCTGGTTTTTATCAGTTCCTACAGATAAGGTAAGGGTTTCTGTTGTTACAACACCGGTCCTGAAATAATCGCTTTCAGGATCATATCCTCCCGAATTGCTTGCATTGAGTTTCGATCCCCAGCTTAAATCTGTGCTTATTGTGTTAACCCCGGTAGTTCCTGTTCCGTACGAATTCTGGAATTTTGGCAATACGAACGGATTTAGAAATTCTGTATTTTGAGTAAATGTTACAGTCGTTTTACCGGCTTTTCCTTTTTTAGTAGTTATCAGGATAACTCCGTTCGCAGCATTACTGCCATATAGCGCAGAAGCGGCAGCGCCGTTCAGTACCGTCAGCGTTTCAATATCTTCCGGATTGATATCGGCGATAGATTCTGTTGTACCCGCAGATCCAAATTCCATGCTTCCTTCACCTCCTGTATTAAACATCGGGATACCGTCTATCACATACAGGGCATTGTTGGACTGGTTGATACTCTTTACTCCACGCATAATGACCTTTGCGGCACTTCCTACACCCGAAGAACTTGTATTGATTGTCACACCGGCAACTTTACCGGAAAGGGAATTTATAAAGTTGGCGTCTTTTACGCGGGTCAGTTCATCCTGGTTTACCTCCTGTGCATTATAACTCAGCGCCTTTTGAGAACGCTTGATACCTAACGCGGTTACAACAACTGCGTCTAATTCTCTGGAAACCGGAGTCATTTTTACGTTATAATGATTCTTGTCCGAAACAACTATGTTTTCAGAATTGTAGCCCATGAATGAAACAATAAATGTCTTCCCTTTCGATACATCTAATTCGAATTTACCATCAACATCGCTGATTATACCACCTGCATAGCCTTTTACTATAATTGTTGATCCGGCTAATGGTTCATCAAACTCGTCGACAATGACTCCTGTTATTTTTTTCTTATCAGATTGTTCATTCGCAGGACGTTTCATTAACATGATATTGTTACCTTCGATATGATAAGAAATATCTGTTTTGTTAAAAATGGCAGCTAAAGCCTCGTTAACAGGCTTTTCCTTTAAATTAAGAGTAATTTTTTGATCGATGTCTACTTCGTTTGTACTATAAACGAACAGATAATTAGTCTGCTTTTCAATTTGACTGATAACATTTTTCAGGCTGACATTTTGTGCATCTATGTCAACTTTTGCAGTCTGTTGTGAATAAGCTCCTAAGGAAAATAGGCCACCGGCAACTATAAGTAATAGCAAAGAGATAATCCTTGCTTGTCGCATGCTGTTTTGCAGTGGCTTAAATGGCATTCGGTTTTTCTCGGTTAATTTTATTTTCATACATTTGTAATGTAAATGAAGTTAATACTAAGTGATGTTTACAACCTTGTCGTGTATTGACTTTTTGCCGGAGAGTGTTCGTTCCACTTTCCGGTTTTTATTTGTACTATCCTTTTTTCTACATAAGCAGTTAGATTTAGATTAAAAATATTGAGTATAATATTGATGGCTGGTTACAACCTTGCCATGTATAGGTTTAAGTCTGGTTTTTAATAAATGGTTATATTATTCATGTCGTCTTTAGTGTATTTAAAATTATGGCGAAGCTGCAACACTTTTAAAACATGTTCAACACCATCTTTCGTCCAGAATTTTCCGGTATACTGATGTTTTAATATTTCTTTATTTCTCACATCTATTTTTACGTCATAATATAGTTCGAGCTTCCCGAAAAGTCCCTTTACATCTTGTTTTTCAAAATATAATATACCTTTTTTCCAGAGGAATTGATCCTGTGTCTCTATGTTGTTCAATATTAATTTGCCATTTTTTTCATATACTTTTTCGTTTGGCGATAACATTATTCTTTCATTTGTACTATTAGACAAGACCTCTACAGAACCGTTTATCAGTGCAGTTTCGAATTCGCCACTGGTACTGTATGCATTAACATTAAATTCTGTGCCATGAACCATTACCTGATACTCTTTGGTTTTTACAATGAATTTTTTTTCGTCATCATGCATTACATCAAAATAAGCCTCTCCGTCCAGCTCAACGGTGCGCTCATTTCCTGTAAATTCATTTGAGAAGGTCAGACTGGATTTTGCATTCAGCCAAACCCGGGTTCCATCGGATAAAACGATTTCTGTCCGCTGTCCTTCAGGAGCATATACGGTTTGTAATGCAATATGGGGAGCTGTGATGTGTGGTTCTGATGATAAAAACAAATGATAACAACCCAGTGTAATAGCAAAGATAGCTGCCACTTTAAGCAATTCCCTGACTATTTTTAGTCTTTTAATCTTATTGTTGGAATTACCTTTATTTTCGAGACTCAACTTACTGAAAGATACATCTTTGCTCCATAAAGCCGTATCATATATACCTCTTAAAAGTAAAAGTTCCTCCATGTTTTTTTCGTCAGCATCCAGCCATTTGGCTATATCTTCTTTTTCTTGCCGACTGGAGTTGCCTTGAATATGTCGCTGTAAAATATTGTGATCCATGTTTTTTATAATATTATCAAAAGAGTTAATATACCCTTATGTAATATAGACGATCCGCATGGATGACCTACTAGTCGAAGCGCTGTTAAAAAATATTAATTATAATATATAGGAGGGTAGGAAAGTAATCTTTCAGGTTTTCTTTCAAGAATGACAAGGATTTAGATATATGATAATCAACGCCTTTAATGGTTATATCAAAATGTTCCGCAATTTCTTTTTTCGACATGTTTCCAAAACGGGACATTTCAAATATTATTCGTGTTTGTTCCGGCAGGTTGGATATGGTTGAACGGAAAATATTTTGTATGTCACCGGCAAAAATTTTATCAGGATTGCTTGCCTCTAATGTCGATATCCGGATCTCCAGCTCCCGTTGTACATATATTGATATCGACTCCAATGCTTCATTTTTTATTTTTTTATGTCTTAAATAATCTAAAGATTTGTTTTTTAAGATTATATATAATAATTTTAATGGATTTTCTATTTCTCCAGCCTTAGATAGTTCCCACAACTTAATCAAGGCTTCAGATGTAATATCTTCTGCTACTAAGTCATTATGTACATATGATTTGGTAAACAAAAAACATCTGTCGTAATGAAAAGTATAAAATTTCTTGAAGTTGGAGGAATTAAGGCTATCCATTTATTAATAAAAATTCATCAATATTCGAGAGCTTGTATTAAATCTTATATCAGCAAAGATAATAATTTATCTAAGTACATGACAAAAAAAATGTAACAGTATTATTATCAATAATATGCTGTTGCAAAGTTTTGTCATGTACTCAGAAACTGTTTGAATTTTATAGCATTCAAATTTTTAGAACTGTTTTTTTGAAAAAAAAGGATTAAACTTCAAATTTTACGGCATTACGCTCCTTTTATAAGAATTTGGTCAACAGAATAATGCAAACAAATCCTTATATACTAAAAAAGGATTGGCTGTCTCCCGACAACCAATCTTCACTTCTAACCATAAATCTAATACCATGAAAAATACATTACAAATGTAATGGGTATTTTTTACACACGCAAACAAAATAATATTAAAATTAAATATTTAACATCAATGTAACACAAACTAAACATATAATTATCCAAAATGTTATTTTCAACGTCGAATTTGCAACATATTTAAAAGATAATAGTTAGTTTTGCATCAAAGATAAAAACTTTATGGCATCATTTTTGTTTGAATTCCAATAAATTAATTAGAGTTAATAAGAATTCATTGAACTAAAGCAATTAGAATTAAGTCTTATATTTGCAACATGCGTTGGAAACATCAAATAAACGGTTATGGAAAATAATTTTTCGCAAAGAGTTCGCAAAATCATGACTTACAGTCGTGAGGAGGCCGGACGTCTACAGACAAACTATCTTGCGCCGGAACATTTGATGCTTGGGATTCTCCGCAATGGAGAGGGATTAGCCATACAGGCATTGAAAGATTTCGGTATAGATTTACTAAAGTTAAAAGACAATATTGATAATAACATATTAAGGCAGCAGGAGGATGCATACCCAAACAGTGAAATCGTATTAAACAAAAGCACTGAAAAGATTTTGAAGATGAGCATATTGGAGGCCAGGTTAACCAGAAATCAGGAAACTGATTCCGAACACCTTCTTCTGGCTATACTAAAAGATCATGACAATGTGGCTGCGATGCTGTTGGAAGGATATCATATGGATTATATCGGAACGTTTACCTATATTAAAAGTATGGGTGACATTATACACAACAATAAACAGTCGCCTCGTATGGGTGCTGATTTTACAGATGACGACGAAGATGAAGATGAAGTTGTAAGCGGAAATTCAAATGTAGGTACACAATCGCGTCAGGCAACAGACACACCCGTTCTTGACAATTTTGGTACGGATATGACCAAAGCAGCTATGGACAACAAATTAGATCCGATAGTCGGCCGCGAAAAGGAAATAGAACGTTTGGCGCAAATACTTAGCCGCCGCAAAAAGAATAACCCTATACTGATAGGAGAACCCGGTGTAGGCAAATCGGCTATAGTAGAAGGACTCGCCCTGCGTATTACTCAAAAAAAGGTATCGCGCGTACTATTCGATAAACGTGTGATAGCTCTCGATATGGCTTCGGTTGTTGCCGGCACAAAATACCGCGGACAATTTGAAGAGCGTATCAAAGCTATATTGAACGAACTATCGAAGAACCCGAATATAATTCTGTTCATCGACGAGATACATACAATTGTGGGCGCAGGCGGCGCTACCGGATCCCTGGATGCTGCAAACATGCTGAAACCGGCGCTGGCACGCGGCGAGATACAATGTATCGGTGCTACAACACTGGATGAATATCGTAAGAATATAGAAAAAGACGGAGCCTTGGAGCGCCGTTTCCAAAAAGTTATGGTAGACCCTACCACAGCTTGGGAAACTTTGCAAATATTACACAACATCAAGGACAGATACGAAGAACATCACAATGTAAAATATACAGAAGATGCTCTTGATGCCTGTGTAAAACTGACCGACAGGTATATTACAGACCGCAACTTCCCGGATAAGGCTATTGATGCCATGGACGAATCGGGATCGCGTATGCACATTGCCAACATACAGGTGCCTAAAGAGATAGAAGATATCGAAGCCGAACTAAATAGTATAATAGAGCAAAAAGGCGAAGCTGTTAAAGCACAGAAGTATGAATTAGCGGCCAGTTTCCGTGACACGCAACGACAATTGGCGGCTAAACTGGAAAATGCGGAAGCAGAATGGAAAGCTTCATTGAAAGAGAAGCCGGAAACAGTAGATGCAGAGATGGTTGCAGCTGTAGTTTCTATGATGTCGGGTATACCTGTACAGCGAATCGGCGAATCGGAAGGGCTTAA
>JAISES010000373.1 GCA_031263965.1 Prevotella sp.
GGTTTACCCGAAGCAATCCATAAAAGAACATTCCTGCTGGATTGCTTCACCGCAAGCGGTTCGCAATGACGAGAGTAACAGAAAATACCTATAAAAAAAATCTGCTATAAAATTCAAACAGTTTCTTAATCTTTTTCAAAGTTACAAATATTATAACTATTTTCTGAAATACAGAACTGCTTTTACTTCATAATTGTTCATAAAATGTCTTATATATTAGATGAATTCGCTATATTTATTGTTTATGATAAAACTCAGATATTATGGCTAGAGGTAAGAAAAAGAACTTTGTATTAGATACGAATGTAATACTACACGATTTCAGATGTTTAGACAATTTCGAGGAAAATGATATATATATTCCCATCGTGGTGTTGGAAGAACTTGATAAGTTCAAAAAGGGAAACGATCAGATAAATTACAATGCACGGGAATTTTTGCGTCAGTTGGATGCAATAACAGATGATAACCTTTTTACGAAGGGAATAGCTCTCGGTAGCGGTATGGGTAGCCTCTTTATTGAGGCCAATACTAAATTGCAGAATAAAATTATCGATACATTTCCGGAGAGGACTCCCGATCATCGTATTTTGTCGGCTGTGCTGGATATTTCGGAACGAAACCCGAAAGAGAAAACCATTCTGGTGACAAAAGATATAAACCTGAGAATGAAAGCCCGTGCTATCGGACTTGTGGCTGAGGATTACATCAATGATAAAGTCCCTGATATTTTCTTGTTTGAAAGACAACACAAAACATTTTCCGATATAAGTTCGGCGTTGATAGATGATTTATATGCTAATCCGGCAGGTGTTGATATAGATGCTTTTGATCTTGAAACATCTGTCAATCCGAATGAATGTTTCGTGATGAAGAATGGGAGAAAAAGTGTATTGGCAAGATATAATCCGTTCACAAGGAAAATAAAGAAAATAGACAAGCAAATATGTTACGGTATACAGCCCCGGAATGCCGAACAGACTTTTGCCCTTGAAGTGCTGATGGACCCCGATATAAAGCTTGTAGCATTGACGGGTAAGGCCGGAACAGGTAAAACTTTATTGGCTCTGGCCTCAGCTTTGAAGCAGAGCGAAAGTTTTGAGCAGATACTACTTGCCCGCCCGATTGTGGCTCTCAGCAATAAAGAACTGGGATTCCTTCCCGGAGACGAGAAGCAGAAGATAGCACCTTATATGCAGCCATTGTTCGATAACTTGCTCGTCATAAAAAATCATATTCCGTTTGGAGGGCCCGAATTGCGGAATATAGAAGAAATGAAAGCCAGTAAAAAGCTGGAAATAGAAGCGTTGGCATATATCCGGGGACGAAGCCTGTCGGAAATGATTTGCATCATCGATGAAGCGCAAAATCTGACTCCACACGAGATAAAAACAATTATAACACGGGCAGGAGAGGGGACTAAAATGATATTTGCAGGTGACTTGCAACAAATAGATTCTCCTTACTTGGATGCACAGTCGAACGGATTAGCCTATATGATAGATAAAATGACAGGTCAAGACTTGTTTGCTCACGTAAATCTGGTAAAGGGAGAACGAAGCAAATTGTCCGAGATAGCCGGTACGTTGTTGTAAGGATTAAACGGGCTTCACCATAGGGCAGCCATATTTATTCTTTACGGAAGATGGGGCGTAGATCTGGGACATATAAAGATACCGCACATACCCATCCGGAAGATTGGCATTGTCCAATGCAAAAAAGGCCGATACACTCAGCGTGTCGACCTTTTCTTTTTCCTGTATATTAATTAAATAGCTATACCTAATTTAGCTTTCACTTTCGGTGCTACATCTACAGCATTAGCATTCCAATAAAGTAAAGCTACTGAATTAAGAATATAGGTATAACCATTTTCATCCCCTACATCCTTGATCGCTTTTCCCAATTTCTCTTGCAGTGGGGTGACGAGTGATACCCGAAGTTTTTCTAACTCTTCCTGACTACTTCTCATATATGTTTCATATCTGCTTTCCAAGTCGCTAATTTGTTTCTGTCTGTCAAGTAATATAGCCTCGGAAAGCTGAGTTGTATCATTCCTGAATTTTTCCATTAAAGTAGCATGCTCTGTCTGTATACCATCTAATATACCTTTTATTTGTTCTCTTTTTGCAAGCAATTGGCTTTCGACGTCTTTGAGTTCAGGCATTTTGCTAAATACCTCTTCTGCATTGACGTAGGCAAATTTATCCTGAGCAAACATTCCCACCGGGGCTAGCATCAAAAGCACTAGAATTAATTTTTTCAACATAGTTATAGTTAATTTAATTGGTTTTTTTTATTCGGGAACAAATATAAATAATTATTTCGAATATCCGAGTTTTGCCAGTACCTCATTGCTTATATCTATTCTGGGAGAGGCAAATATAACACTTTCGGCCGATGCCCTGTCTAATACCAGCTGATATCCCTTAACTTCCGATATTTCTTTTATAGCATTATAAATATCTTCCTGAATAGGCTTTACCAATGCTTCCCGCTTTTTGTAGAGTTCTCCTTCGGGCCCGAAGTATTTACGATTAAGTTCTTGCAGTCCCTTTTCTTTTTCTACAATTTCATTTTCCCGTTTTGTCTTTTGTTCGGCTGAAAGAAATACCAGATCAGACTGGTACGACTTGTATAAGTTCTTTACCTCTTGCTGAACTTTTCCTACTTCTCCCTGCCATCTTTTAGACATTACTTCTAACTGTTCCTGGGCAGTTTCGTAGCTGCTTATATTCTTGAGGATATACTCCATATCTATCAAGGCAAATTTTTGAGCATAGCTTCCTGCCGCAACTCCTATAAATAAGGCTATAACTAAAAGTATTCTTTTCATAACTACTATTTTTAATATATAATAATTAGACGTTCTATCGATCTATTTGTTTATTCTCCCGGCTATAAATAATGTTAAATCAGAATTCCTGTCCTATCACGAAGTGAAACTGGCTCCCGCTACGGGCTGAATAGTCGTTTGGACTGTCGAAACCATAGGCCCAGTCGATACCCATAAGCCCGATCATCGGCAACATAATGCGTGCGCCAAACCCTGCCGAACGTTTCAGTTCGAACGGATTGAAACGTTTGAGGTCGCCCCATGCATTACCGGCCTCAACAAATCCCAAAACATAGATAGTAGACGATGGTTCTAATATTAACGGATATCTCAATTCCAGAGCTAAACGTGTATATGCACTGGCATTACTGCTTACTGATCCGTTTTCATATCCGCGAAGACCGATAGTTTCTGTTGCATATGTGCTGGAATACCCCGACATACCATCTCCTCCGACATAGAATGTTTCGAATGGAGATTTTTTATATTTATTGAAATAACCTAAAAATCCGTATTCGGCACGGGTCATCAATACCGGGGTTCTCTTAACGTCCGGTCCGGCCAACGATGTAAATGTTTTAGATTTAAATTTCCATTTATGGTATTCAACCCATCTGAATTTATCTCCGTTTTCATATCCGGGCTCATTCGACTTCATATTTTTATAGTCCTTACCGTCCCACGTCGAGAAAGGAGGCGTTACCTGAAGACTTAAGGACATATCTGTTCCCCGACGGGTATATATGGGACTGTCAATCGAACGCCTGCTCAATGATAAGTTTAAGCTGATATTATTACTTACGCCATTTTTAACAATAAAATATGCCCAATCTTTCATGCGGTAAAGTTGGTACGAAAGTTCTGCCTGCACAGTGAAATAATCATCCGGCCATGTCAATCGTTTTCCATATCCGACAGAAACGCCGATCGTCTGGATGCTTTTATTCGGGTCGGCAGCGACACTGTAATCTCCATAACCGCTACCATAGTTACCATAGTTACCATAGCTACCATAACTACCATAACTTGAGTATGGATCATAATAACTATTACTGAGGTACCTGCTGTTTATATCAGTCTGACGCGAATAATATGCACCTACAGATAATGAATTAGGGCGCTTGCCTCCAAACCATGGATCAAAGAATGAAATAGAATACGATTGATAGTATTTGGCATTAGTCTGAGCGCTCAATGTTAAAGTCTGCCCCTCGCCTTGAGGTATAATCCCTTTATATGTGCTTGGATTTAAAAGATTCTTCAAGGAGAAGTTTGTAAATTTCAAGCTAAGCTTACCAATAATACCGGTTTGTCCCCAACCTGCAGAAAACTCTATCTGGTCATTTGCTTTTGATACCAAAGGAAGCCCTAAATCGACTGTTCCTGATTCCGGATCGGGTTCTATGTCCGGATTGCTGAGCTGTTCCGGGTCAAAGTGCCCCATCTGAGCCACTTCCCGCATCGAACGGATAATATCGTCGCGGCTATAAAGTGCTCCCGGCCTGACCCTTAACTCCCGGCGCACAACATCTTCATATACGCGATCGTTTCCCGAAATAGAGACCCTGCGTATAGTCGCCACAGGCCCTTCGGAGATACGTATCTCCAGATCGACAGAATCATTTGCCAGATTGACTTCTACGGGATCTGCACGTGAAAACAGATACCCATTATTCTGATAGAAAAGATTCATTACAGCGCCATCATCGGAAGAAAGACGTTCGGTAAGCTTCTTCTGGTTGTAGATATCTCCGGATTTCATACTCAGTTGGGTTTGGAGCTTCCAAGTCTCATACTTCGTATTTCCTACCCATTTGATATCCCTTATATAGTATTTGTTACCTTCTTCAACTTTTATTTTTATATCGACTTTATCCGGTTTAATCGAAGAAGTGACCGTATCCCATGAGATCATAGCATCGCGATAACCCAATTCATTATATTTAGCTATCAGATTATCTTTATCTTCTTCATAGCTTTCGGGAACAAATTTTGTGGAACGGAGGAAGTTCCGTAGCCATGCATTAAAAGTACTCTTATGCCGGGTTTTCTTCATAGCCTTCTCCAAAGTTGTTGCTTTTACCAGATCATTACCCTCAATGATTATACTGTTCACCTTGGTTTTGTCTTTCTTTGTAACATCTATATGTAAGACAACATAATTCTCCTTAGATAGATCGGGCGCCTCGGTTATTTTAATATCTGCGTTATTATACCCTTTATCATCAAAATATTTCTTGATAATGGTTTTGGCTCTATCCATTGCATGCGGAGTAATTTGCAATTCAACCATCAGACCGATTTTATTCCCCAGTTCCTGTTGCTCCGATTTCTTCATTCCCGAGTATACAATGCTGGAAATACGGGGGCGCTCACTCAGCTTTATTTCGAGCCATATTTTATTACCCTCTACTTTTGTAGCCAATATCTTTGTGTCAGAGAACAATTTCTGTTTCCAGAATTTTTTCACGGCGTTAGTTATTACCGGCCCCGGCACTTCTATTATGTCCCCTACTGTCAGTTCGGAAAAACCAATCAGGGTAAAGTCCTCATAACCGGAATTTGCAGGTTTATTAACTTTTATATCAGCTATTTCATATTTTCTGGGTGTATTGTACGATATTTCCGGAACATCGTCGAAATTAGCCTCAATAGCTTTATTTATATTTTTTACTTCGGTACTATCTATTACCTGTCCTTTCGTTCCTATAGAAAAAAGGCAGGAAATAACTGCTAAAATGAATAAACCTTTTTTTAACATATTTGGTCTGATCGTTGTTTCTTATCGTATATATTTTTATTTATCGCCTGTTATCCGAGTCCTTCAGTAACCTGTTCGCTGGTTTTTCCAAAACGCCGTTCCCTGTTTTGGAAACTCACGATAGCTTCATACAAAGATTCTTCATTGAAATCAGGCCAAAGCTTATCTGTAAAATAAAGTTCGGAATATGCTATTTGCCAAAGCAGGAAATTACTTATGCGCAACTCGCCCCCTGTACGAACCAGGATGTCGGGATCGGGGATACCAAAGGTAACAAGATGTTTTCCGATCAACTCTTCGGATATGGCATCTGCCGGTAACTTTCCTGTCCGGACTTCCGTCACAATTTCTTTTACCGCCTCTGTAATTTCCCATTTCGAAGAGTAGCTTAGGGCTAATACCACGGTAGTGCCTGTGCAAGATGCAGTCTCATTAAGGCACGAATCCAAAGCAGCCTTCGTATCGACGGGCAAGCGATTTATATCTCCGATAACTTTAACCCGTATGTTATTTTTCACCAGATCGGGGGTCTCATTCGAGACGGCCTGTACCATCAAAGCCATCAAAGCTTTTACTTCTTCGACAGGCCTTTTCCAATTCTCAGTAGAGAAAGTATAAAGTGTTATGTAAGGGACTTTTGCTTTTGCTGCAGCTTCGATGGTTCTACGTACGGCCACAATCCCTTCTTTATGCCCAAATGCACGGTCCAGATTCTGACGCTTTGCCCATCGCCCATTACCATCCATGATAATAGCAATATGGCTTGGAATTTTTTCTTTATCTATCTGGTCAAAAAATGACATCTGTATTTTGTTTTTAATTAATCTGAATTCAAACAGGGACAGACCCTGACGCCAAAGTCCCATGTTACACTTATCATTGTCAAGGAATACCAATCATTGTTCTTTAAAAAGTTTCCTTTTATATTATATGGACTATCCAAATCTAATTTCGCATTCCGCTTAGTAACATCGAACGAATCGCTAAACAATTTCCTGAAGGAGAATTCAAAGCCAAGGTTCAAGCGGTCTCTTATTTTATATTTCAATCCTATACCAACAGGAACGTTCATATCTAAGAATTTCTTCTCTCCGGAGGCAAAGGTTATACCCATTCCTGTAAAAAGATACGGGCTTAGGCGTTTGGCTCCCAAATAACCGAACTTGTCGCTGTAATTAAAGAAGTTAAATTCTATCTGGCTCCCAAGTTCATAAAACATCCTGCTAAAAGAAACCTGCCCGTCAAAAGGAAACTTATTCCCCGAATTTCCGGTGTTTCCCGATACCCGGCCTATAACAAAGTTATTTTTAACCGACCATCTCAAATCTTTATTGTACCGGAAAATTATTCCTGCCGAGACTCCGGGATTCTGGTATAACTTTGTTTTATTGGCGTCTCCCATATAAAAAGATGTGCCGGCCATGCCTCCTATCTCGAATTTATAATCATCTTGCGCTTTCAGTGTTATAAAAAAGAAAAAGGAGCTGGTAAAACAAAATAAAACAAACATCTCTTTTCTCATTATAATTCTTTTATCCGATACCTTACTAACGCAAAAACAAGTATATAAGTATGCATGAGGCAGATTTTCGCCTGCAAATCAATGAGCCAGACGGTTTATACGCCCTTTCCAAACTTGCCGGACAAGAGAATTTGAAGTGTCTATTCCGCCGAATATCCATATATAATTGTCGCTATCTACTATTATCGATTGTTTCGAAGCTACCGGCATTGCAAGTGTAAATTCTTCCTTTGCTGAGGCCGCAATCCATTTGACTCCAAAACTGCTTGTTTTATAAAGCAAATTTCTGGTCAATGCATATATATAACCATCATATAAAAATGTACGGATACTTTCGGAAGGATCGAACAATGTATTTTTCTGGTTAGATTCTACCTCTAACTTCCCGTCACCTTCACGCAGAGACCATGTCAGATTAGAAGATGAATGTGCCGCAGTAACAGCCAGTATATTTCTATTCAGGTTACTTCTATCATAATTGGTTACAGACGCAAATCCTTGTACAGGAAATCCATCCGGAACCTTATTCGATTCCTTGCTATAACTAATATTTTCCACTATCCGCAACGACTGCATGTCCGAGGTCTTTGCAAAAACAGGTTCCTCCAATCGTTTGGTTACAACCAGAAGGGAGTCTTTTGCGGCCTCTTTACCCGGCAATACGCCAAGAATACTTTGAACATTATTATTTTTTATTCCCCATGTAGTTCCGTCAATAGAAGCATACGCCTTTCCATCGGCATCTATAGCATAAAACTTTCCGTTGAAAGAAGTAATGCTTTCCAGCTTCACCGATGCGGGAATTCCTGTCACAGCCACTTTCGTCCAGGACGATGGAGATGTTGCAGTCTTAGCTATTGTATGCAAGTAAAACTTATTATCGTTATCGATAGAAAACATATGAAATACCGAGCCTGCCAAAAGAGTTTTTTGCTGCTTTATGGTATTAGGCAATTCGAAAGAGCCGGTTACATTCGTCCAGACAAGTGAATCGGGATCAACCTTGTGAATGCGTATATCGATAGTATAGGTTCGGGCATCATTCGCATTCCCATTGGCAGGAGTAACCTTTATCCGGGGATATAAAGAAAAGTCTATCGAATCGGAAGTGTTCCATGCTACAACAGAGTCGTTAGGATACAGCACTTCTATTTTGGATGGATTTTCGTAAGTAAATACCGGCAGATACTTTGTGAGCCTGGTCTTATAAGGCAAAGAATCAGGATTGTATATCAACGACTGGAATTGGTCTATCGAAAACCGTGTTTTTGCCAGTACAGGGAAATTAACAGAGTCGATACTACTGGCATATAAAAGGCTTGCCGATAGTTTTAAGGAATATATCTGAGCATTTGCTGAAGCATCTTCTGTAACATAGGTTGTTGTAGAATTATCATTACATGATGCTAAAGTAACGACAGAAAAAGCGACGAATAATAGCTTAGTGATTTGCTCCAATTTCATTAGTTTAAACAGATTTATTCAAATATCAATGTGCAAAAATAGAAAGAATTTCGGCTTACACGTCAATAAATATAATATTTATAAAATTTTATAGTTATCAGGACAAAGCTGTACCTGCACGGATGTACCCCATTTCCATTCCCCGACAGTTCTTCCTGCAATGACAGGAGCCTTAATTCCATTCCCGAATGATATATGAGATGTTTCGATATACGCTTCATCCCACAGATGTTTATCAATAAGGCTTTGAAGCAGCTCTCCGCCTCCTTCCACCAGCACGGAACCGATCTTGCGTTTTTTAAGTACAGAGAAAATATTTTCAATAAGATTTTCTCCAAAATCAACCTTAATAAAGGTCAGATTTTCGGCAAAAGGTCTGGCCGTTTCCTGTTCTGTAAAAACAATAGTTTCTACATTGCCGTCGAAAACAGTATAACCGGAAGGGATACGCCCTGTTCTGTCAAGAACAACCCGGACAGGATTCCGCCCATACCAATACCTTGTTGTTAATGAAGGATTATCATTTACAGCGGTATTGGTTCCGATCATAATACCTCCTACTTCTGCCCTTTTCTTATGGACAAGCATCCTGCAAAAATCGTTGGAAACAGGTGTAGAACCGGGATTTTCACCCTCAAGCCGGACTTTATCGATAAAGCCGTCTTCCGTTTGAGCCCACTTCAGGTAGATATAAGGCCTGTTGCTAATCTGGGCAACGAAGAACTCTTTGTTCAACTCCCTCGCTTCCTTTTCCAGAATACCGACAACCACCTCAACGCCTGCTGCTTGCAACATCTCGATCCCTCTACCCGAAACAGCAGGATAGGGATCGGAACATCCAACTACGACTCGAGGTATTCCCATATCGATGATCAATTGAGCACAGGGCGGGGTTTTCCCATAGTGAGAACAAGGCTCTAACGAAACATATATTGCGGATTCTTTCAGTAAAGCCTTATCCTTTACGCTATTAATAGCGTTTACTTCGGCATGAGCCTCACCGTACCGACGGTGATAACCTTCTCCGATTATCTTATCTTTGTGCACAACAACAGCTCCCACCATCGGATTAGGACTGACATACCCTTTTCCGTTAAGAGCCAGTTGGAGGCAACGCAACATATATTTTTCGTCAATAATCATCCTTTTTATATTTCTACAAAGAGAGAAACGCAATAATTACTGAGATATTTTAAATTAAGTGTTTTTTAAAGAAAATCATCGCGCAGCAATTACCTCTATTTCTACAAGCGCGCTTTTTGGCAAATCTTTTACAGCAAAGGCCGAGCGGGCCGGAAATGAGCCGGAAAACTGCTGTCCATACACTTCATTCATAGCTGCAAAGTTAGCTATATCGTTTAGCAAAACAGTCGTTTTTACTATATTGTCCACTGTCAGGCCTGTTTCTGCAAGAATTGCTTTTATATTTTCGAAACATTGTCCGGTTTGCTCTTTTACTCCACCCTGCGCAAAAGCTCCGGTCGCAGGGTCGATCGGAAGCTGGCCTGAAAGAAATACTATTCCGTTTACTTCTATAGCCTGGCTGTACGGTCCTATGGCAGCAGGCGCATTTTCAGTTGCAATTACTTTTTTCATTCGATTCTTATTTCTATTTCGGTTGTTTATAATTCTTTTTGACGGATAACCTCATATATCAGCACTCCTGCCGCTACCGACACATTCAATGAGCCAATAGTGCCAAATTGAGGAATTTTCACCAAATTATCAGCTATCCGCAGATTTTCATTCGACACCCCAACATCTTCAGATCCCATGACAATAGCAATAGGCCCTGCATAATCCACCTTTGTATAAAATTCTGCTCCACGCTCGCTCGCAGCGACAACCTTTATACCGCTGTTTTTTATATGTTGGATAGCAGCTGTAAGGTTTGGTTCTTTACAAACAGGTATTTTCAATAATGCTCCGGCCGAAGTTTTCACAGCATCGGCATTAACGGTTACACTTCCTCTAGCCGGAATAACGATCGCATTGACTCCCGCAACCTCACACGTCCGGGCAATGGCTCCAAAGTTGCGCACATCGGTAATGCCATCTAAAATCAGAAAAAACGGATCTTTGCCATTCTCATAGAGAAAAGGGATGATGTCTTCGATGTGTTCGTATGTAATGGCGGACAAGAAAGCGATAACACCCTGATGATTCTTACGGGTAAACCGGTCAAGCCGTTCTATGGGAACACGCTGTACAGCGATATTCTGAGATTTGAGCAAAGCAAACAGTTCCTTCGATAAATCTCCCTGGAGCTCACGCTTTACGATTACTTTATCTATTTCTTTTCCGGCTTCTATTGCTTCTATAACGGCACGGATGCCAAATATCATTTCTTTTTCTTTCATTTTTAATATAGAGGTTTTCAGCAAACAAATATACTACAACAATAAGGAAAATAAAAATGATACCTCACTTTAAGAAATTGTTTGAATTTTATAGCAATTTTTTTTCTAATCCCGTAATAATTTTTTTCGCTAAAATTCAAACAGTTTTTAAGTAACTGATGTTACGCAACACCGAAAACAGTGTCATTCCATATTCTTGTTCTTTCTCCTGCGCGCAATCGAAGATTGCTTGCGTTCCTTTTGCCCTAAGCAAAAAGGAACCAAAAATGCTTTATGCGCCCGCTTTGACTTTCTCTTTCACGTCATTGCGAGGGTTTGCCCGAAGCAATCCATCTGTATTTTTCGGGCAGTCACAAAGGACTGCCCCTACCGCTAACCGGCCAATTTTAGGATTGCTTCGCCTTTCAGGCTCAGACAGGCATCCCGTTTTACGCCTTTTTCACCTGACGGGTACCCCGCACATAAAGCATACGGCGCAGGGCTAAAGCGCGACATCGCCTATCGCTTT
>JAISES010000408.1 GCA_031263965.1 Prevotella sp.
AGACTTCTCGGTGGGAACAACATCTGTGCATTACATCTTTAATAGCGTTAAACTAAAAGAAGGAGAGAATATTATCGAAGTAAAAGCGGCTAAGGATGGTAAAAGTTACGAAGATAAAATACTTTGGAGGTATTCCGAAAAGAACAAAGGAAAATCTGATAATTCAACTCCGGTAGAGAAAACAGAGGAACATACAGGGCTATAATTTATTAAAAGATAATACCGGTCAGCGGTTTGATTATGTTTAAAAAATATATTTAATTACTTATTATTCTGATTTATAAATTTACAACCGGCAACTTGAATTAATTATAAAACCATGAAAAAAATTACTGTATTTATCATTTTGCTATGCAGCATACTTTCTTTAGAGGGTTTTGCTCAAAATGAAAAAAAAGAAAGAGTACCGCTGAAACATGGCGCTCACCAAATAGGAAAACGAACCGATGCAGCCATGCAACGCTGGCGTGAATATGGTTTAGGCCAATTTATTCACTGGGGTGTATATGCCATTCCGGGTGGGCAATGGAATGGAAAAACCTCAGGGGGGGCAGCCGAATGGTTCAGGTCTTCGGGACTTATAACCAATGAGGAATACGATAATCTTTATAAGCAATTTAACCCAGCAGACTTCGATGCTGTAAGATGGGCTAAACAAGCAAAACAGATGGGTGCAAAGTACGTAATATTTACGACAAAGCATCACGATGGATTCTGTATGTGGCCCAGCAAATATACTGACTATACGATAGCCAATACTCCATACAAAAAAGACATCGTCAAACAAATAGTAGACGCGTATGCAGCCGAAGGCATCGATGTTTATCTGTACTTTTCCATTATTGACTGGAGTCATACGGGCTACGTATCGGGCGGAAATATAAATTCACCTGAAATAAAAAAAGCTTTTCAGGCAGGAGAAAGAGAAATTTTCAATCCTTTCAAAACCAAAGAGCAAGAGAAAAAGTACGAAGATTTTAAATCTTTCACACGCAACCAATTACTGGAGCTCTTAGATAACTACCCCACAATTAAAGGCCTTTGGTTCGACGGGTCGTGGGATGTTGCCTGGGTGAAAAATGCACCTTGGGTAGACAGTGTCGGTTTAGAGTTAAGGGCTAAACATCCGGGACTAATCATCGGCAGCCGCTTCAGATCCGACGAATACGGTAACAGGCATGTGGATGCTAACGGCGATTTGATCGACGACTACGATCAGCGGTTTGAAAGAAACTTGCCAAACAACCTTGCCGAAGTAAATGATAATGATTGGGATTGTGTAATGACTATTCCTGAAAATCAATGGGGATACCACAGAGATTGGACTCTTACATATGTGAAAACAGCTTACGACCTGATAGAAATGACCTTACAGGCAAATTCATTGGATGGCAACTTTGTCATAAACTTTGGCCCTGACGGAAAAGGGAATATGCGCCCTGAGGAAAACCGGATAGCAAAAAGCGTAGGAGACTGGATGGCAAAATACGGAGAAGCCGTATATGGAGCGCATCATTCCATTTTGGAAAAACAAGACTGGGGAATTTCGACTCAAAAAGGGGACGAAATATACCTGGCAGTATTTAATAAACCTATGAGCAATATATTGAAGGTGAAAGTTCCAAGAGCTAAAACAAGAGGAAACGTGTATGTAATAGAAAATGCGACATTCCTGTCTACCGGAAAATCTGCAACAATAAATGACGGAGGACGCAATAAAGCAGGGGCTATATTCTACGACATTCCTATTCCGGCAGAGCTCCAAAACAGCGGAGAAGCATTCGTGATCAAAGTAAAACTGAAAGAAGTACCTCAAGGAGAAAAGGGCGCTTATCAACAAGCCATAACATAAACCGAATAAATATTTGAAAGGAACAGAGTAGTTGCAGATGAATGCAGCTACTCTGTTTTCTATATTTATAAATAACAGATGTTAAGCAGGGTTTATTTACCAAAGAAAGTATACGGAGGTATCACCGTGTTTTTTTTATTCTTGTGGTTCGCAATGACGGGAGTAGCTGACCTTATAAACACGTCATTAATTTTTATTGATTACTAAACTCTATTATTTAAACGTTTTATTTAAATTTGCAGCAAGTTATAAGAATAATCTTATGGGTAACGAAAAGAAAACAAAACAGAATATTTCTCAGAAATCCGGCACAAAAAAAATTATAAAGTGGATGTGGCTTGCCTTTGGCGGCATCGTCATTTTTTTTACATTTATATTTACGTTTATAAGTGCCGGAATTATCGGTTATATGCCTGATGTGGAAGAGTTGGAGAATCCTATCGACAAATATGCATCACAGATATATTCGTCGGATGGGGCATTGCTTGGAACATATTCCCTTGCCAAAAACAACCGTATTTATTCTAATTATAATGACTTGTCCCCTTATCTGGTAGACGCCTTGGTATCTACCGAAGACGCCCGTTACTATTCACATTCGGGTATAGATGCATACGCCCTAGCCCGTGCTGTGGTAAAAAGAGGCCTCCTCATGGATAAAAGCGGAGGCGGAGGCAGTACAATCTCCCAACAGTTGGCAAAACTCTTATATTCACCACCTTCCGAGAACGCATTTGAACGTGTTCTCTTACGTAAGCCAATCGAATGGGTTATTGCAGTTAAACTGGAAAGGTATTACACAAAAGAAGAGATAATCAACTTATACCTGAGTCAGTTCGACTTTTTGTACAACGCCGTAGGAATACAATCTGCCGCACAGGTCTATTTCAATAAAACACCGAAGGAACTGAAAATGGAAGAAGCTGCCACATTGATAGGAATGTGCAAGAATCCTTCTTATTTCAATCCCAAAAGGTATCCTGAAAGGACCAAAGAACGCCGCGATATGGTTCTCAAACTTATGTATGAGAACGATAAAATAACAAAGCAACAGTTCGACTCGGTTAAAAATACACCTTTAGTCCTTAACTTCAAAAGGGTAGATCACAAAGACGGACTAGCTCCTTATTTCAGGGAATATCTCCGCCTGACAATGTCGGTAAAGAAACCTGACAGAGCAAATTACGCTTCGTGGCAGACAGAGCAATACAGGAGGGACTCTTTAAGTTGGGAGAACGACCCTCTATACGGATGGTGCAACAAAAACAAAAAAACCGACGGCTCAAGCTTCAATTTATCTACCGACGGACTAAAAATATACACAAGCATAGATTCCCGCATGCAGCAATATGCCGAGGAGGCTGTCGCAGAGCATTTCAGCAAAAAACTGCAACCTCTTTTCGATAAGGAAAAAAGAAACCGGAGCTATGCCCCATTTACCGCCGGCGAAGCCAAGAATGTAGATTCGATCCTTTACAGGGCAATGAAAAATACCGACCGGTTCAGAGATTTGAAAAAGTCGGGCTTATCGGAAAAGGAAATATACCAGATATTCAAGAAACCTGTGGATATGAAAGTATTCTCATGGAAAGGAGAGATCGATACAATTATGACTCCATGGGATTCTATCCGTTATCACAAAAGCTTCCTTCGCACAGGATTCATGGCGATGGATACGCATACAGGATATGTGAAAGCCTATGTTGGAGGAATAGACTATAAGTATTTCCAATACGATATGGTGAATATGGGACGCAGGCAGATCGGTTCGACCATGAAGCCATTCCTGTATACTTTATCTATGGAAGGCGGCATGACCCCTTGCGATGAAATGTTGTACGAACCGCAAACCCTTTATGACGAATTGGGAAGACCTTATACTCCCAGAGGAGGGCGGACAGCGAAATTCGGAGAAATGGTTTCCATCAAATGGGGACTTCAAAACTCTGACAACCTTGTTACGACCTATCTGATGGGACGTACCTCTCCATATGCTCTGGCGCGAATGATGCACTCATTCGGCATCACGGGAAAAATAGACCCTGTTGTTTCAATGGCACTGGGAACGCACGACGTATCGGTAGGTGAAATGGTAGCAGCATATACATCTTTTGCGAACAAAGGAATAAAAGCGAGCCCGGTGTATGTTACCCATATTGAGGATCAGTTTGGAAACATTATAGCCAACTTCACCGCTAAAACGGATGAGGTATTCAGCGAAGCCACATATATGAAGATGCTGGATATGCTCCGCGGTGTAATAGACGGAGGTACAGGATGGCGGGTAAAGCGCGATTACGGAGTTACCGCGCCTATGGGAGGAAAAACCGGAACGACGCAGAAAAATGCAGACGGATGGTTCATGGCTTTCACGCCTAAACTCTCTGCAGGATGCTGGGTAGGCGGAGAAGATCCTACTATCCACTTCGATTACACAGCTGACGGACAGGGAGCCAGTATGGCCTTGCCGGTAGTGGGATTGTTTATGAAAAAACTATTGGCAAACCCGAAACTGGGATATACGCAATCCGATCAGTTTACCCTGATACCAGGATATGGAGTCTGCGACCGCGCTAATGATGAAGATGACGGTGTGATACCGGAAGAAACTCCTCCCGAAATAGAGAATATGTTCAAGTAGTATAAGAAACTGTTTAAATTTTACAGCAATTTTTTTTCTGATCCTATAATAATATTTTTCGATAAAATTCAAACAGTTTCTTATCTTTGCAACTCAAATTTGTAATCAAAAAATATAATAAAACCAATGGCAACTACAGCAGATATAAGAAATGGAATGTGTATCGACATAGAAGGACAATACTATGTTATAATTGAATTCCTACATGTTAAACCGGGA
>JAISES010000484.1 GCA_031263965.1 Prevotella sp.
TCTGTCTGAGCATCGTTAGATGCGAGTTTATTTTGTTTAGCCGGCAAGCTGGTTGTGGGTCGGCTATCCGGTACAGCCTTGACTTTTTGTAACTTTTTGGTCAAGCAAAAAGTTAAGAACAAGGAATCGCAGATTGCGCACAGAAAAAAAGGACTATAATATGGAACAATACTGTTTTTCATGTGTTTGTTCCGGTTTTGCGTAACATGAGATGATAAGTTTCCTCTGGTAGCAGGCGTTTACCATCCATAACGATTTGCTTATCGTGCAGATCTGCAAGAATATGTTTACCATAAACATGCTACCATAATCCGGAAACAAGTCTTTCGTATTAGTTCCGGTATTTTCTATATGTTCTTACTTTCCTAAAGCGAAAAAAAATATTACTTTTGTTCATCTATTATTATTGAATCAATAAACAATCTAAAATATAAAAGCATGGAAAGTAGCGATTTGCTGGTACAGGTGACGAATAAGGCCAAGACTTGGTTGTCGGACAAATACGATGCCGAAACAAGGAAAGCAGTGCAGGCATTGTTGGATAAGGAGGATAAAACCGATCTGATAGAGGCTTTTTACAAAGATCTTGAATTTGGAACAGGAGGGCTTCGCGGTATTATGGGCGTTGGCACCAACAGAGTTAATATATATACTATTGGCGGAGCTACACAAGGGTTGGCTAACTATCTGCTAAAAGAGTTTTCCAAGCTTAAGCAGATAAAGGTGGTTATCGGTCACGATTGCAGGAACAATAGCCGCAAATATGCCGAAATATCAGCTGAAATATTATCGGCAAACGGTATTAAAGCATATTTGTTTGAAGACTTGCGCCCTACGCCGGAGGTTTCTTATGCTATTCGTAAATTGGGTTGCCAGAGCGGTATTATGATAACAGCTTCTCACAATCCGAAAGTATATAATGGCTATAAGGCTTATTGGGAAGACGGGGCACAGGTTGTTCCTCCTCATGATAAGAATATTATAGCAGAGGTAAACAGGGTCAATGTAGAGGATATTAAATTTAAAGGAGGAGATAGAAGCCTTATTGAGATTTTGGGAAAAGATATGGATGAAGCCTTTATAAAAGATTTACAAACGTTGATGCTCTCACCCGAATCTGTAAAGAAACATGGTAATATTGGTATTGTCTATACTCCGTTGCATGGTACGGGTTCTACAATAATACCAAAAGCAATGAAAGCTTGCGGATTTACAAATATTATAGATGTGCCGGAACAAAATGTTTTGAGCGGAGAATTTCCTACTGTTGTATCTCCAAATCCGGAAGATCCTGCTGCGATGGCTTTGGCGGTAAAGAAGGCGGAGGAAACTAACGCGGATCTTGTATTCGCCACAGATCCTGATGCAGATCGCTTTGGAGCCGGTGTGCGGGATGATAAAGGCAACTTTATTCTGTTGAATGGCAATCAGACCATGATTATGCTGGTTTACTATATCATTACGCGTAAGAAAGAATTGGGACAACTGACAGGAAAAGAATATACCGTACGTACAATTGTAACCAGTACTTTGACTCAGGTTGTGTCGGAAAAGAACGGTGTTGAAATGTTTGAATGTTATACCGGATTTAAGTGGATTGCTTCCGTAGTGCGCGAATTGGAAGGCAAACGTAAGTATATCGGCGGAGGAGAAGAAAGCTACGGATTCATGGCCGAAGACTTTGTCAGGGATAAAGATTCTGTTTCGGCAGCTATTTTATTCGGAGAAATTGCAGCTTGGGCAAAGGATAATGGAAAAACAATATACGAATTGCTTCAAGATATATATGTAGAGTATGGTTTTTCGAAAGAGAAAGGTATTTCAGTCGTAAAAGAGGGTAGGAGTGGAGCTGAAGAAATTGAAGCTATGATGAAGAATTTCAGGGATAACCCTATTAAAGAAATAGCCGGGGCAAAAGTTACTTTGATAAAAGACTTTGTAAAGCTGAAAGCTTTCGATCTGAGTATCGATGAGGAGTATACCCTTGAGATGCCTACAACATCCAATGTGTTGCAATATTTTACTCAAGACGGGACAAAAGTATCTATACGTCCGTCAGGAACAGAACCCAAAATTAAGTTCTATATTGAGGTTAAAGATAAATTGAAATCAAGAGCCGAATATGATTCGGTAGATGCTGCTGCCGACAAAAAAATAGAGCAAGTCTGCAGAGACTTGGGTATCTGAAAGAATAAAGTTTTCCGGATATGAAACTCCTCAGAGCCATTTGACTTTGAGGAGTCTTTATCTGCGATTTGTTGGATCGAAAGCTGTTTCGCATTGATGTTCACTTCCATGAGATATGAGGACTATTTTGAGGTGGAAAAAGGCGTAATTATTTTTAATATATCTTTTGGAGAATATAAATTATATACTATCTTTGCACACGCAAAACGGTCATGGTACCATAGCTCAGTTGGTAGAGCAAAGGACTGAAAATCCTTGTGTCCCCGGTTCGATTCCTGGTGGTACCACCCAAAAGGGAAGTTAAGAAATTAGCTTCCCTTTTTTCGTTAAACAGAAAAATATAAAATTAGAGCGTAAACAACTGATTAATAGTTGATTTTAGATTTACAGGATTTTCCAAAATGGTTAAACTGAAAAATCGAAAAATTGGGTTCGACCCATCGGGTGTGCAAAAAATGTACATTAAAAAAGAAACATCTGACCTTCCGGATTTCTATTCTTATAAAATTAAAAGAAGTTCAGATTATGGTCAAGTTAAAATTTATCATCCGGGACAATGCCCTCGTGTTAAGGATCAGTGAAGGAAAACAGAGGTATTACAAATCTGTCAAACATCTGCTAAAAGGAAACCCGAATATCGAACGTCATTGGAACAATGACAAAGAGCGGTTTTCAAGTTACGCAGTATCCTGTGCGGAAAACAATCAAGCCCTCGATGACTTCAAGAGGTTTTATCTTTCCCTGATCAGGGAAAATCCTGAATTGTCCGCAAAACAAGCCACTCAGTATTATTCGGCATCGAAACAGGAAGTCGAACCAACAATCGAAAAATCTGCTGCAAATAAACCGGATGCCGACCTGGTTGAAGACTTCCTGAAGATTGTTGTCGAACGGGAAAAAGCAAAACAAGGGTGTAATTTCGAAGCCTATGACAAACTTCATAAAAAATGTAAGAAGATTCTTAAAGGATTTTCCAGCCTTACTTTTCAATCTATCAACTACGATAAGTGCCTCAGTATTGCTAATACTTTTGCAAAACACAAAGGATACAAGAACACAGCAAAGACTTTCAGGAATTTCCTGGGAAAAGCATCAGATGATGCGAATGTAAATTTTAAAGTAAGCCAGATAGGGGGCTTCAAATTCAGTCATTACGATCCTAAAATAAACGAAATAGATACGAAGAAACCTGATGTCCTTACTCCGGAACAGTTAAAAACGTTTCTGAATATGGATATGGATAAAATTACGCCTGCCCACCGTGACCGTAAGCGGGTTGAACTGTATCACGATTTTTGTGTATTTATGTTCCATTCCTTTTTTGCTCCCTGTGATGTTATAAAGCTAAAATATAAAGACATCGACAGGCAGGGCATGATCCGTGTAAAACGGAAGAAAACCCATAAGCCGGTGGAAATACCGGTCAATCCGGTTATGGCGAAGATTATCGATAAATACCGCGGCCAGACTAAAAACGGCTACATATTCCCGATCATGGATGATGAGAAAGAAAAAGGGTACGAAACGAAGGACTATCTTTTCAAGAAGTTCCGGGAGCGTGTCAACACCTGGTTGAAATACGTAGGTAAAGAGCTGGGAACGGATTATGCCCTGTATGCTTATGTGTTCCGGCATACGGCCATTACTTTTGCCCTGGATAATAATATCCCTATCTCTTATGTTGCTATGGCAGCCGGTACCAGCATCGAGATGATCCAAAAGCATTACTACAACGGCAATAATCCTCAAAACACAGAAAGGCTCCAACAGGTGTTTATGTGTGCTGCGGATTAATAATCAATTATATAACAACAGTATGAGCAATTTTTCATTAAAAGAATGCGCCCGAATGATCACAAGCTCACTCATTTGGGGTGGGCCGAAGACATTTGACCGGTTAAAGGAATTGGATTGGCTGGAACATATATCAGAATATGGTATATCGATGTATCTAAGGGAAGCTGAGAGGCATGGGTGGGTTAAGGTTAAATATGCCGAAGATAAACCCGATGTATACTCAGCGACTAGGAAAGGACGTATAATGGACGAAAATAGGAATTAATTAGGGTTCCCTGAATATTGTTTTATATACC
>JAISES010000512.1 GCA_031263965.1 Prevotella sp.
GCATCCATCTTTGCGTTAGGTATTATGCCGTATATATCGGCATCTATCGTTATCCAGTTGTTAGGTATTGCTGTACCTTACTTCCAGAAACTGCAAAGAGAAGGAGAAAGCGGACGTACTAAAATGAATCAATATACCCGTTATCTGACAGTAGCAATACTTTTGGTGCAAGGACCGGCTTATCTGATCGGTGCGCTTGGACCTGCCGCACCATCAGGCTGGGGATTCCTGTTGCCTTCTGCAATTATATTGGCCGGAGGAAGCATGTTTGTTCTTTGGCTGGGAGAGCGCATTACAGATAAAGGTATAGGGAATGGTATTTCATTCATCATCCTGGTGGGTATTATTGCCCGTCTGCCGCATGCTCTTATCGGTGAGTTTACCTCCCGTTTGAGTAGTCAGGCCGGAGGTTTAGTAATGTTCCTGGCCGAAATAGTATTCTTGTTACTTGTTATCTGCGGAGCTATCATGCTGGTGCAGGGAACCCGCAGAATACCGGTACAGTATGCTAAAAGAGTTGTTGGCAACAAGCAATACGGAGGCGCGCGCCAGTATATTCCGCTGAAAGTAAATGCTGCTAATGTGATGCCTATCATTTTTGCCCAGGCAATAATGATGGTTCCGGTTATGGCGGCAGGATTTTCAACTGATAAAACAGGATTTTTGGGATCTTTTACAGATCACACAAGTGTAACATACAACATTGTGTTGGCTGTGCTTATCATTGCTTTCACATGGTTTTATACGGCAGTGACAATAAATCCGGTTCAGATGGCTGATGAATTGAAACGTAATAACGGATTTATACCGGGTATTAAACCAGGTAAGAAAACAGCCGATTATATAGACTCAATTATGTCCCGTATAACATTGCCGGGATCATTATTCTTGGCGTTGGTTGCGATCATGCCTGCTTTTGCCAGCTATTTTGGCATTAGCCGCGAATTCTCTCAATTTTTTGGAGGCACATCGTTACTGATCCTTGTAGGGGTTGTACTCGATACTTTGCAACAGGTAGAGAGCCACTTGTTGATGAGACATTACGACGGTTTATTAAAATCAGGACGAATCAAAGGGCGTTCAGGTTCAATTGCAGCATATTAAGGAGGTTATAAATGATATTTCTGAAAACAGACGAAGAAATCGGATTGATGCGCGAAGCCAATCGCCTGGTGGGTATGACCCTGGGTGAGGTGGCGAAGCATATCAAGCCGGGAGTTACTTTGTTTCAATTAGATAAAATAGCTAAAGAATTTATATACGATCACGGAGCCATACCTTCATTCTTAGGATATAAGGGCGCTCCGGGAACCGTAGATTTCCCCGGTGCGATTTGCGCTTCGGTAAACGAACAGGTTGTACATGGATTTCCTACTAACTATGCCCTTAAGGATGGAGATATAATCTCTGTTGACTGTGGTACAGAGAAGAATGGATTCTGTGGCGATTCGGCCTATACATTCTGTGTAGGAGAAGTTGCAGAAGAAGTAAAAATTCTGTTGCGGACAACGAAGGAGTCCCTTTATCTGGGTATAGAAAAAGCAGTGGAAGGCAATCGGGTAGGAGATATAGGCGATGCGGTGCAGACTTATTGCGAAAAACATGGATACTCTGTAGTCCGCGAACTGGTAGGACATGGTATCGGTCGCAGAATGCACGAATCACCGGACGTTCCTAACTATGGCAAACGAGGTACAGGGCCCTTGTTGAAAAAAGGAATGTGTATCGCCATAGAACCGATGATAAACATGGGAAGCAAAAATGTCGTTTTCGAAAGCGACGGCTGGACTGTCAGAACCCGCGACCGCAAACCTTCGGCTCATTTTGAGCACACTGTAGCTATTCGCCAGGGAAAAGCCGATATCTTATCGACATTCGAATTTGTAGAAGCTGTTTTAGGAAATAACGCAATTTAATCTTAAATAATATTTATGGCTAAACAAGCAGCAATAGAACAAGACGGAGTTATAATAGAAGCACTATCCAATGCAATGTTTCGCGTCGAACTCGAAAACGGACATGAGATAACAGCTCATATATCCGGAAAAATGCGGATGCATTACATTAAAATACTCCCCGGAGACAGGGTGCGTGTGGAAATGTCTCCTTATGATTTGTCGAAAGGACGGATTTCATTCAGATACAAATAAAAAAACAAAGATATGAAAGTAAGAGCATCATTGAAGAAGCGTACCGCTGATTGCAAAATCGTCAGAAGAAAAGGACGCTTATACATAATAAACAAAAAAAACCCTAAGTACAAACAACGTCAGGGATAATTTATTAATTTTGCAAATTAATCTGAAAAATATATGGCAATAAGAATTGTTGGGGTCGATTTACCACAAAATAAGAGAGGCGAAATAGCCTTGACATACATTTTTGGTATCGGACGTAGCTCTGCGAACAAAATCCTTGCGGAAGCAGGAATTGATAGAGATATCAAAGTTAAGGACTGGAACGATGACCAGGCCGGAGCAGTGCGGGAAATCATCGCTAATAAATTTAAAGTAGAAGGAGACTTGCGTTCGGAAGTACAGCTTAATATCAAGCGATTGATGGATATAGGCTGTTACAGAGGTATCCGTCACCGTATCGGACTACCTTTGAGAGGTCAAAGCACTAAAAATAATGCCCGTACACGTAAGGGTAGAAAGAAAACTGTTGCTAACAAGAAAAAAGCTACAAAATAATTAATCTGATATGGCAAAAAAGACAGTCGCAGCGAAAAAGAGAAATGTTAAGGTGGATGCAATCGGACAAGCCCATGTGCATTCTTCTTTCAACAATATTATTATATCGCTTACAAACAATGACGGCCAAGTAATTAGTTGGTCATCGGCAGGGAAGATGGGTTTTAGAAGTTCTAAAAAGAACACCCCGTACGCAGCTCAAATGGCAGCGCAGGATTGTGCAAAAGTAGCATTTGACCTGGGATTGAGAAAAGTTAAAGTATACGTAAAAGGACCAGGCAACGGACGCGAGTCTGCTATCCGTACTATCCATGCGGCAGGGATTGAAGTAACAGAAATTGTAGACGTTACTCCGCTTCCTCACAATGGATGCCGTCCTCCTAAACACAGAAGAGTTTAATCAAATTTAAAACTGGAACCTTGAATTGTGATTTGATTACAACGACCCTCTCTGTAATCGCGGCTGCACAATTTTAGCTTTCATCAATTATTAATCAGAAAAAAAATGGCAAGATATACTGGACCAAAATCAAGAATCGCCCGTAAATTCGGAGAGCCAATATTCGGACCCGATAAAGTTCTTTCCAAGAAGAACTATCCTCCGGGACAACACGGAAACGGAAGGAAAAAGAAATCGTCGGAGTACGGTATTCAATTGCGTGAAAAACAAAAAGCAAAATATACTTATGGAGTTCTTGAAAGACAATTCCGTAATATGTTCGATAGAGCTTTGTCTTCTCGCGGTATCACAGGTGAAGTGTTGCTTCAAATGTTGGAATCGCGGTTGGACAATGTTGTTTTCCGTTTAGGAATAGCTCCTACCAGAGCAGCTGCGCGCCAGCTCGTTTCTCACCGCCACATTGTAGTAGACGGATCGGTAGTAAACATTCCTTCATATACAATTAAACCGGGGCAACTGATCGGCGTGCGCGAAAAATCCAAATCGATGGAAGTTGTGGACGAAGCGTTGTCAGGTTTTAATCATAGCAAATACCCTTGGATCGAGTGGGACGCAGCTACTATGACAGGTAAGTTTCTTCACCTGCCCGAAAGAGCAGATATCCCTGAAAACATTAAAGAACAGTTGATCGTTGAGTTGTATTCTAAAAATTAATTAAATTCATGGCTATATTAGCATTTCAAAAACCGGATAAAGTATTGATGTTAGAAGCGGATGATTTCTTCGGGAAATTCGAATTTCGTCCGTTAGAGCCCGGGTATGGTATTACCGTAGGTAATGCTTTGCGCCGTATTCTGCTTTCATCTCTTGAAGGTTTTGCTATCACTTCTATAAAAATCGATGGTGTTGAGCATGAATTTGCCACAGTGCCGGGCGTTATAGAAGATGTTACAAACATAATACTTAACCTGAAACAGGTTCGGTTTAAGCAAATCGTAGAGGAGATCGAAAACGAGAAGGTCAGCATTACAGTCTCAGGTACCGAAATATTCAAAGCTGGAGATATTGGAAAGCATCTGTCAGGATTTGAAGTATTGAACCCTGATCTTGAAGTTTGTCATTTGGATAAGAATGCAACCTTTCAAATCGAGCTGAATATTAACAAAGGCCGGGGATATGTTCCTGCTGATGAAAATCGTGGTCTGTCCGATGATGTTAATGTTATAGCTATCGATTCTATTTATACTCCTATCCGTAACGTTAAATATTCGATAGAGAACTATCGCGTAGAGCAAAAGACGGATTATGAGAAACTGGTTATAGAAATAACGACCGACGGATCTATTCATCCTAAAGATGCTTTGAAAGAAGC
>JAISES010000042.1 GCA_031263965.1 Prevotella sp.
AGCTCGAACTCATCATCGACAACGAGATGTGGACGCTACCCAAATACCGCGAATTATTATTTATTCGCTAACGAAGCATAAAAACGGTTGTTTTTATTGATTGTTTTATGTTTTTTGCAAGGAGAGAGTGCGGCGACGTACTCTCTCTTATTTTTAAACCTTCGGCTTGCCGGGTGCACCCGTTTTGCGCTATGGCGTTTGTTTGATTGTAACAGACGATTTTAAATTGTCAGCGGCGATTGTTTGCGAGTGACGGGTGATTGTTTCATTGTAATATACGATTGTTTGCGTGCAGGATGCGATTTTGCGATTGTAAGAAGCCTTTGTTTCATTGTAAAAGGCGATTGTTTCGTTGTAAGTTTCCATTGTATCGTTGTAAGCAATCGTTTTGCGAGTGTACAAGTATTTTTTTGACTGTAAACAGCGTTTTTCGCTGCATACTGATTTTTTTTTGAAAAAACAGTTGGATAGTTTGGTTTTTTATGTATTTTTGCAGGGATAAAAAATCTTATGTAACATTCTAAAAATAATCAGACTATGAACGATCGTCAAAATGCAAAAATTACAATGTATCAAACGGTGTATAACACGTGTACCGGGTTTGCATCCGTTTATACGAATGTGCCGGCGTTTATAAATACGCTGGAGGCTTTGAACAAGGGGATTCGGCAAATCCGTGAAGTAGAAAAACAACAGGTCGATGCGCTTTCGAAGGGTGCTACACAGGCAAAAACGAGTGTTGAGGAGGCTTTAATACAATCGTTGCTCAAGGTAAGCGGCACTTTGTATGTGTATGCGTTCGAAACGGGCAACAAGGAACTGGCTGCGAAAATGAACCTGAACAAGTCGCAACTGTTCCGGATGGAAGATAACACGCTGCTGGTGACGGCCAGTGAGATTGCGTCGAAAGCGGCCGAAGCAGTTACGGCGCTGACGAATTTCGGCATCGGTTCGGCGGAACTGACGGAACTGGCCGAACACATAGCGGAATACGAGTCACTGATCGTCAAGCCGCGTACCGTTATCGGCGAACATAAACTCCATACGGCAAACCTGACGCGGCTGTTCGCAGAAACGGATTCCCTGCTGTACGACAAACTGGATAAACTGATTAACCTGTACAAGGTTTCGTCGCCGGATTTCTATAACAGCTATAAAAACGCAAGAAACGTAATCAACCTGAGCATAAGACGGCGGAAACCGGAAGGAGAGGCGTAAATCGAATATGGAAGAGACAAGTTACAGGAAATCGCTTGAGTTATTGTCGGACGATGAGAAGGCGACACTCTTAGCGAAATTATGTGAATGGGAAAAAGCAAGCCCTCAGATAGCAGATAATTTCAAACGGGAACATTTTTTGCCGGAAGAACAAATGATGGAGCTTATGTATTTTATAGTCAATGAGGGTGTGCCTATTGACAATAAAAAAATACATCTGCGAAATTTAATGCGCGCTGATTACCAATTGAAGGGAAAAGAGATCAGGGTCTCTCCCGAACGGGTTGGGTTTGCAATTTCTGAAGAAGCTTATAAAAATTTCATAATTAAAGAATATTTTGGCAAAGGAATAGCGATAGATTCAAGCGTAGCCAGGAACAAGGAGGATGTTATAGCGCTCGCATTCAAGGATTTTTTTGATAAGTTGCAAAAAGGCGATATAGACGAGATAGAACCGGATTGTTTATTCAAAGAGGAAAACAAGTTGGTATGGGTCACATGGGACAATAATAATGATGACCCGTTTTCTTTCAACCAATCCGATACGTGTCTTGGCATACAAACCGCTTTAGGGCTGGACGAAAAATATACTGGCCCGAAAATACTTTTATTTATTGTAAATGTGGATAAATTGAAGAAAGAAGACATATTTTTCAGACCGACATTTTGTGACGCCGATTTCGGAGAAAATTTCAGACCCACGCCTGTCGACTTTAATGATCATGGGCTTACATGGCCGCTCGGTGAAGCGTATTCCGAAGAAGAACATTCGAAGAAAGGCCGGCCTGAAGCGGTCGTGCAGAGTAAATATCTTGTTTTAAGTGTAATAGAGAAAATGATAATATTAGATAAATAGCCACGTATGCATTCCTATATAGATTTATTAAAAACAGAAAGCCAAAAGGGAAACTTAAACTTTCCCGAATTTATCAAGCTGTTATATTCTTCCAATGCTTTGGCTTTGGAGAGTTTTGTAGTAGATATTTTATCCGGGAGAACGGACTATCTGCAAGAGGCATTCCCTTCTTCCAAAAATATCTATACGGATGAGATTGTCTTTCATGAATTGACCAAATTAGAGGATAGTACATATCAAATTATCTGTCCTCTTTTAGAAAAAATCTTCTCTGAGGCTGTGGAAAAGAAAGGACCTGACAGTTCAACCGTAATCAAAAACGTGATAGCTCTTACTGTATTGCAGCAAAGGGGATTAAGTGTCGATTACATTAAGAAGCAAATAGAAAGCTCTTCTGTAACTGAAGACATAAAGACCCTTCTGGCTGTACTTTTCTCGTCGATTGACAGTGTGTCGTGTCGTTCTTATCTGGAGGAGGATCAAACAGGTGATGATCTCCCATCCTGTCTTATTCCGGCTTATATCTCTGCCTATAAAAAGGAGGCGCCGGATAAAGCGCTGAAAATATTAACCAAGTTAGAGCGCCAACCTTCCAATTTCGAATATTTCAAACTTCCTATAAATACGGCATTAGAGAATCTTCTTATAAAAAAGAACGACATTCCGGCATATTTATCCCTTTCCGAAAACATGCCAAAATGGGTAAAACAGGAATTCAAATCCGTCCTGTCAAAGCCCAGGTTTATACGAAATAATGTCAATGAGGAAGTTGCCAAACATAGAAGCAAATTCTATGAAAGAACGATTTTAGAAGCTATAAAGATCATAATAAACAAACTCGAAACCGTTAAATATCAAGATTCATTATGCAAAGAAGAAGAGCAACAGTCCCATACGCCGATATAGGCATAAAATTACTCAAGTGTATTTTTCCCGCACTTAAATATCTGATTCAGTTGGAAAAGAATCTGAATGAAGAAGACCTTACGCAGGAAGAAATGACCAAATTGAAAAAATACTTTGC
>JAISES010000083.1 GCA_031263965.1 Prevotella sp.
ATTTGTACATGTTAATAAATGACAGAAATTGCTGCCATAATATTTCTCTTCGTATAAACTGACCACCCTATCAATTAGCATTTGAGGTTTGCAACAGACTGACAGACGGAAGGAATGAAAATCCGCCATTCCCGCGCCCTCAATTATGGTAGAATAGTATAAGTGCCGCCCCCACCTTTTTAAGCGGATAATTGGGAGTGATAGAGCATGTTTGATTTTGAAATTGCGCAGTATTTTTATAACATATCCATGATACTGTCTGTTTTTGAAAATAATAAGTTTCGAGCAAAAGCGTATTATAGAGCTGCAATGGCGATAGATTCTTACAATAGATATATAACCGAACTCTATCACAAAGAAAAACTGCAAACCATTGAGGCGATAGGGCAAAGTATTGAAAAACAAATAAGTGAGGTTATTGAAACCAGTTGCCTAACTCAATTGCAGAAACTGGAACAAAAATATATGGTTAAATCTTATGAATTGTTGTTGTACCATGGAATTAGCGATCATACAAAAAAGAAACTGTTGACGAACAGAATTTTCACGTTGGACGAATTAAAATCACAATTCAATGTTTTGATCCAAAAAATAAGTTTTACAAAAGGCGAGATTGAAAAACTTTATTGGATTGCCGCTGTAGAGGCACCGAAGGCAAAAAGATTTCTCTATTCCCAAGCGTACTGTTTAGGAATGGAGGTTATTGATTACCTGAAGAAAAAATTGAAACTGGAAACAACAGCAGCTTCAATTTTCTTCTTAGATACAATGTCTATTTCGAAAGATAAACTGGAAAATATTGAGATTGGGGTAGCCGACAACCTTGCTATAAAAAAGATTTTTTCTTTATTAAGAAGAAATCCACGGCTAAAAAATGTGGCTTATAACAATTCAAAAGTAACTGGACTTACATTATTTGGTATTCCGTTTTCAGTGATTACACAGGATACACTAATGTCTCAAAATCCTCCTAAACTTCAATTGAATGTACGTGGAGACCTTCACGCACATTCAACAGATAGTGATGGAATCAGTGATATTCAAATACTATTAAGAGGAGCCGAAGAACTGGGGTTTGAATATTTTGCAGTTACGGATCACTCAAAATCATTGAAGGTATCTCATGGACTAACGGAAACAGAAGTTTTCAGGCAACTATCAATCATAAGAGAAATTAATAAAACATCTTCCGTAAAAATTCTGGCGGGAGTCGAAGTTGAAATTCTTGAAGACGGGAATCTCGACTACAACGATGATGTATTGGCACAATTCGATTTTGTGGTCGCAGGTATGCATACTCATTTAGGGCAATCCGCACTTTTGGCGAAATCTCGTTTGGAAAATTCTCTACGCAATCCATATGTTGATATATTGGCGCATCCAACAGCTAGGTTGCTGGGACGTCCAGGCAATTGCTTCAGTGAAAGAGTTGGCATTCCTGTGTCGGTTGAGAAAATCGTTGAATTGTGCTGCAAATACAACGTAGCGATTGAAATCAATTGTTTCCCAGAACGTCTTGATTTTAATGTCAACAACATTCGACTTGCATCTGATCGTGGCGCAGTGTTTTCTATTGGGACAGATTCTCATGCCGTATCACATCTCAATTGTATCCAATATGGAAGGATGCTTGCAGTTGAAGCTGGACTGACTCAGGAACAAGTTCTTAATACACGTACATATGACGAATTAATGGAGTATTTCCAGCGTAAGCGCAAAGCCCTTCCCAAAAGGACATTTACGCCAAAAGAGTTCACTTATTATTTTGCAGACAACACGTCTATCATGAGCGGTGATTATAAGGTTGTTGGCATAGATTTGACAGGGAGTGAGAATAAGCCTAGTGGATGGGCACTTCTATCAGGCAAGAGAGCAGTAACTAAACAGATTAAGAGTGATGCAGAACTAATAAATGCCACTTTGAAAGCGATGCCAGATTTGGTATCTATAGATTCTCCTTTGACATTACCTAAAGGAAGGTGTTGCACAAATGAAACTTGCTCATGCAGCGAATATGGCATCACTCGACATTGTGAGCGGATGCTCATGAAGTTTGGCATTGGTGTCTACCCCTGTCTTATTCCGTCTATGGTTAATCTAACTAATAGAGGAATCCGGCTGGCATCCTTATTATATTCAAAAGGCATGAAAGTTATCGAAAGTTATCCCGGTGTGGCTCAAGATGTGCTTAATATTTCCCGCAAACGAAGCGGCGTTGAACATTTAGTAACTGGCCTTAATAGCTTCGGTATATGCGGAGATTATCTCAATCATAATGTATCTCATGATGAGTTGGATGCAATAACATCTGCTCTAGTAGGCTATTTTTACGCGAATGACCAATATATTGGGATAGGCAATGATGATGAAAACTACTTAATCATCCCTAGACCACAGTCCGATTATCTTAATAAGCGTGTAATTGTTGGACTATGTGGTGAAATCGCTGCGGGGAAAACCACATTGGCAGAATATTTGAAATTTAAATATGGGTTTGAAACAAGGCGATACAGCGACGCTATTTGCGAAATGTATGACATATCTTATGATAGATCCAGATTACAAGAGTTAGGGGCGAAAATTGCTGATGATCCGCAAAAACAACGTGAATTATCTCGCCACATTATGACCGGTATGATTAATAACAGAAGCTACGTTGTTGACGGATTACGTCACAAAGAAGATTTCGAAGAGCTTTCGCTTGCATTTTTGAACTGTTTCATTTTTATCAATATAATCGCTGACTTTAAACGAAGATATAAGCGTTATTCCGAAAATATACCCATCGGAATAGACGATTTCAAAAAAATAGACAGGCATGGAAGTGAATCAGATGTTAAAGAAATCGCAGAATATGCTCAGCAATACATTAACAATAACAAAGGTTATAAAGATTTTTATAAGCAGGTCGACAATATATTAAAATCACATAGCGAGAAGAATTGCGAGGTACATCACTAATGAGTATCACAATAGTAGTCGGAGGACAATGGGGATCTGAGGGGAAAGGGAAAGTTGCATACTGGTTTGCAAAATCGAATAAAATACCTTTTGTTGTTCGTGTAGGCGGTTCTAACTCCGGACATACCGTTATTGACACGAAAGGAAACAGATATGTTTTTAGAATTTTACCCACCGCATCAATTGAGGAAAATGTCACCTGCATTCTTCCAGCAGGTACGTATATTGATTTAAGCATCCTTGAAAAAGAAATCGCCATTGCTGCTTTGCATGAAAAAAGACTAAAAATACATCCTAACGCTATGATCATAACAGATGAATTCATAGCAAAAGAGGTCGAAGGGCCTTTATCCGATAGTATCGGTTCAACAAACAGCGGCACTGGCGTTGCAGTTATGGCACGTGTCAATCGCAAGGACGGTATTCGCTTTGCGAAAGATGAGCCGGCATTAAGCCATTACCTTTGTGACACGACAGATTTGTTACGTGCGGCAATAGATAATGGACAAGAGGTATTGATTGAGGGAACGCAAGGTTTCGGGTTGTCTGTGTTGCACTCAGAAACATATCCATATGTGACAAGCCGTGATACTACAGCTGCTGGATTCTTGTCCGAAACAGGACTTAGCCCTCTTGATGTTATCAATGTGATTATGGTCATCCGTTCTTACCCTATTCGCGTGGGAGGAAACTCCGGACCGCTTCCCAATGAAGTCACTTGGGAACAAATAACCGAGCAGTCCGGGGCGAAGAGCGAACTAATCGAGTTTACTTCGGTTACCAATAAAGTTAGACGCGTTGCAGAATTTGACCTCACAGTAGTCAAAAAAGCAATTCAAGCAAATAAGCCTAATGTAATTATACTGAATCATTGTGATTATTTTGACGCCACTTCTTATGACAATGAGATTACTTATGAACTTGAAAATTACATTCAAAAAATCGAGGCCGGCATTGGGAAAATTGATTTTGTTGGGTTGAGCGAAAAATCTGTCATTAAGCGATAATACAAAGTCCAATATTTGTGAGGGAAAAGAATGGGACGCGAAGAATATGAAAAATACCTGGACGACATCAAAGTGGCAGATGATAAATGTTGGCTGACGAAGAGTGAGGAAGAGCGGTTTAATTTGTTCAGGAACAAGGACCCTTTCCCCGAAATACAACCGGCTTTGTTGAATTCTGCCGACATATTGAAGTATATTTTAGTAACAGGGTTAATCAGTGATTTCTGTTGTGAGGATTTGCTAGGTGCTACATATAAATGCCGAGTATCTGGAGAATATCTATGTTTTGATAAAGATAAAAAAATGTACAGTGAGCCTGCTAATGATGAAAAGGATATCAAGATAGGACCTAATTCTATTACCTACGTGGCAATAATTAATGTATTTCGTATCCCTGATTATATTGCTCTCCGTTTTAATCTTATGGTAAAGCATGCATATAAGGGATTACTTTTGGGAACGGGTCCTATAGTCGATCCAGGATTTGTTGGACAGATTTATATCCCGTTGCACAACCTAACATCTAATACTTATTATATAAAGCCAGGCGCTCAGCTAATAAGTGTTGAATTCACAAAACTCAGCGCACATTCATCCTGGAGTGCTGATTTGTCAGATTATACAAAATTATTTGATCGAATTAGGCGTGCTGACTATATTCACAAAAACATAATTCCTAATCGATCTTTATATTACTATATAGATAGAGCATTAACAGATGACGATTTCTATAGAGAAAAAGACCTCCCCAAAAGTATATCGAGTGCAGTGGCTGATGAGATAAGAAGAATTCAAACTGATGTCTTGGCACAAAATAAAGCTATTGACGATAAATTTGGAGAGTATCAAAAACTGCATAATGAATCTACATTCAAGATCGATAATGAGATTGATCAATGCAAAGCGAAAATAAAAATGAACATTAGCATACTTAAAAACACTGTTTATGCTGCGTTAAAGGGCTATAAAAAAGATATTAATATAAAATGCAGCGAAATGCAAAGTAAAGTTAAAGATGAAATAATGCAATTTAAAACAGAAACTACTTCAACAAATGCAACGATTAAAGATGTACGAAAACGAACGGCTTCAACTGAAAACTATGTAAGAGGAATCAGCGTTTTTGCTATTATTAGCATATTGGTTTCTTGTATTGCATTTTCGTGGAATGCATATACTTATGGTCGCGATTCTACGGTTTTTAGAGATGCAAAGAGTATTATTGAAGCTCAACGTGAAAAATATGAAGGAATGAAAGATCATTACGATCTATCCATTCAAGAGTTGTTGGACCGAATCGAAGCTTTAGAAATCATGAATGGCAAGGAGAATCGGACACTTGATTCCTCGAATTGAAATATGTGGGGGAATAGGTTCTGGAAAGACAACATTAGCGCAAAAATTAGAAGCTAGTGGCTATTGTACAATATATGAAAAATTTGACAATCATCCATTTTTACAAAATTTTTATCTTGACACAACCAAATATGCTTTTGAAACCGAAATCACATTTTCTTTGCAACGGCTTCATGCCCTCAAAACGAATGACGCAAAAGCTCTAATTGTAACTGATTGTTCACTTGAACAAGATTATGCTTATGCCAAAAACAATCTTACGCCTTCAGAATTTTCGGCATTTGATGCAGTATTCAGTGAAATCATTTATCAAATCGGTACAGCTAATTTAGTAGTGTATTTAAAATGTCCAGTTAGAGTGCTTTTAGAACGTATCAAAAAGAGAAATCGCGGAAGAGAACAAACAATTGAGCCAGCTTATTTAAGTGGAATGATAGCCGCTCTTGAAAAACGTTTGAAGGCATCTCACATAAATTGTATTACTATCGACTCAGATGTTTCAGATTTTCGTAAAAAAGATGCGTTTTCTGAAGTCAAAACTAGGATCGTCATTGAATATCAAAAATGCGCAAATAAAACTGTTGAGTAAAATAAACTCACGTTTTTAAGGTACCTTTTATGACATATCGGTATATCTGTACTTTCTCGTTCCGGTTGCCCTGCCGGAGGATACGCTAGGCGCGCTGTTCGAGGTCCGAAGGTCTCCACGGGCAGTCGAGATCGTGAAGGGCGACGAGCTTGTCCTGTATGTTCGTCCCGACGCCCATCTTCTGCGTGGAGCCGAAGACTATCCGCACCTGCCCGCTTCTGACTTTCGCGAAGAGTTCCTTCTTCCTGAGTTCCGTGTCGTAGTCGTGTATGAACGCTATCTCGGACGGTAGATTTATAGGGATTCTTGAGAGTAAAGGAATCAGGATGAATACTCCGACGCACGAGAGCCGCGGAACCGGTGAAAATGAGCCACTCGTCCGGCTAAGTGGAGCCGGGATTTCGGCCCGAATGAGCCCGTAACTATCAGACCTTCTAAGATGTATGCCGCGCGGATTCGCGCAAATACATTGAGGGAGGTCATAAAAATGACCAGTTACAGGGAAATTCTCAGGCTTAACAGCATGGGAATAAGTCA
>JAISES010000482.1 GCA_031263965.1 Prevotella sp.
ATTCTGGAAAACAATTATCCCCGAAAGAGGAAAGTATAATAAATATAGCCTGGCCGATTGGGAAGATGTTTATGAGGCCTGCCTCGAAGTAGATTCAATATTAAAGTATCGGACAGCAAAAAACTACATCCGTGAATATAAGGCTTTTGAAATCGTATCGGATGAATATAAATATCTGGCAAAAGCCAGACTTAAATTGGCCGAAGCGGCATTCTTATATACTGAAGCAATTGGAATTCAATATCAAGACAGAGATAAAGCCAAAGCTTTATTAGATAAGGTTTCCATAAATATAACCGTGTGCCGGGCTAATTTAGTCAAAGTACAAAAAGATTTCGACACTATCTGGAAAAACGAAAACCGCGATTATTGGAACGATTTTGCAATGGATCCTTTCAACAAGGTATTGAGGGATTATGATGATTTGACAGGCTCTTTCAACAAGTCTGTTGAATATTTCAATCGAGGGTTGCCATTGATTGCCCCTGCTGATATACGTTTAGATATCAGGGAACTTGATGGTTCTTATTTTACTTACTGGCTGATTTCTCCTGCTTTTAGTATTGAAGGTGGAGTGACATTTGAAACAGACTTTCTGAAAGGAATGGATGGAGAAAACTCCGCATCTCCTTTCCCCGGATTCTCATTTTTCAACGAGAAAGGTGAAAATATCAAATGGATAAAGTATTCATCCCCTTTATCCGATAGGGTTTCGTTAGATATTCCATTAGAAACTGAAAATAAGTCTGTAGCCTATGCGTTTTGTACTTTAGAATCTGTAAAAGAGCAAACGGTAACTGCCGGGTTTGGTTTTTCCGGAAAATTTCAAATTTTCTGCAATGGCGTGTCTGTATTCAAAAAACAAGGTAGTGAAAATTTGATTACAGATGAATATCAACAAGTATTAAATCTCAAACCCGGCAAAAACAGGATATTACTTAAAATAGAAAAAGCTGCTGATAGCTGGGACTTCTCGTTCCGTATAAAAGATGCTAAAACCAGTGGACGCAAGAATAAGTACAAGATAGACTAATGGCGCTTCTATAAAGCAATGCGCAGGAAGAGAAATGTGGTGCCCTTCAGGTTGAATCTAATGGTATAAAATGTAGTGGATAAGCTGAGAAACTGTTTGAATTTTATGCCGCTGATAATAATGCGTTTATGAAAATAATCCGTCAAAGTCAGGTGCAAATATCTATAAAAGAGCAATATATAATTTATACAATTGCCTTGATTGCTTCACTACGTTCGCAATGACGTCCGGTGTTAGTTATTTTCGTCATTGCGAGGGCCCGACCCGAAGCAATCCATAAAAAGAAATAAATTTTAATACGTTTGTCCTGCTTATCAATTTACCTACACGTTGCCGTATCGATATTTTTTACTAATTTCGTATACGCATAATCACATGATAGATCAGATAACCATAGATAAGATAATGGATGCCGCACAAATAGTAGATGTGGTATCCCAGTATGTCACCCTCAAGCGGAGGGGGATAAACTATGTGGGATTATGCCCTTTTCATAGCGACAAAACGCCATCGTTCTACGTTTCTCCCGCCAAAAATATCTGCAAGTGTTTTGCCTGTGGCGAAGGAGGTACGGCTGTCCACTTCATTATGAAACACGAACAGTTGACTTATTACGACGCATTAAAATTCCTTGCAAGAAAATACGGCATCGAAGTGCAAGAGCGCGAACTGACTGACGAACAAAAGAAGGCTCACAACGAACGCGAGAGCCTTTTTATTCTCAACGACTATGCCCGCGATTATTTTGTAAATATATTGCACGAACATCTCGAAGGAAAGTCGGTCGGTTTAAGTTACTTCAGGGAAAGAGGCTTCAGGGAAGATATTATAAAGAAATTCCAACTAGGTTACAGCCTCGAACAAAGAGATGCTTTTTCGCAAAGTGCATTAACGGCAGGTTACAAAGAAGAATACCTGACAAAAACCGGACTGGCTATAAAAAGCGAGCACAACAACCAACTGATCGACCGTTTCCGCGGACGCATCATATTTCCTGTACACACCCTGTCGGGAAAAGTCATCGCTTTCGGCGGCCGCATATTGAAGAAAGTAGAAAATACGGGCAAGTATGTAAATTCACCGGAAAGCGAAATCTATCATAAAGGAAACGAACTATACGGCATATATTTCGCCAAGCAAGCCATAACCAAAGCCGATTGTTGTTATCTGGTAGAAGGTTATACCGATGTTATTTCGATGCATCAGGCCGGAATAGAAAATGTTGTGGCATCGTCGGGAACAGCCCTGACTTACGGGCAAATAAGGCTTATCCACCGCTTTACCGACAATGTAACGGTAATATATGACGGTGATGCCGCCGGAATAAAAGCGGCATTGAGAGGAATAGACCTGTTGCTGGAAGACGGTATAAACATAAAAGTAATTCTTTTGCCCGACGGTGAAGATCCCGATTCGTTTGCCCGTAAACAGAATGCCGAATCGCTGTCGAAATACATAAAAGACAATGAGGTCGATTTTATCCGCTTCAAGACAAAATTATTGCTTGACGAAGCCGGAAACGATCCTATAAAAAGGGCATCGCTGATAACGGATATCGTAAACAGTATA
>JAISES010000138.1 GCA_031263965.1 Prevotella sp.
GTAGATAGCATTTCCGGTAATGTCATTATACTTTTTTTACGCTAATATAATCATTTCAAAGAACTCTTGAAGTTAATAAACTCAAAAATAATTAAATATAAAAGAACTTAACAGCCCTGGGTTTATAGGGGGGGGAAACGATGTCGCTTTATATGTAAATGTGAGAGCTTATGATATGGCTGAAAAAAAGGCATCCGAAGCCTTGCCCCGGATGCCCACCACTAAAAGATCAATGCTAAACGACTATTCCGAATCGTAAAACAAAGTCTTTCAGTGGCAAAGATAATGAAGATTTTACTTAGAACGTCGTTTTTTGCTACCTCCTTTATTCTGCGGGAACTCAAAGACTGTTTTATAGTCCGCATCGAATTTGATTGCTGCCTCGAAAGTGCTTCCGGTTTTACTGCTTACGAAACCTTTAATAAAGGCGGTCTTGCCTTTCATTAAAAGGTCTGTCAGTTGTCCGTCCGTCAGTTCCTTTTTAGCAATGGAACGCCACACGGTAAGCCCGCAGTTTTCATTCTGGCATTTGGCGACTTTATTATAGATAACCACATTTCCGCTCTTGCATTTGGGGCAAGGGCATGATTGGCGGTTATCCTGTCGTTCAAATGTCATATCAAGTAATTCGGATGTTATTTGTGAAGCATAAACCTCTATTGCCTTATGGAACGTAGCGGCATCCATATCACCCGATGCGATCTTATTGAGGGCTTGTTCCCATTGCCCGGTCATGGCAACGTCCGCTATCTTCTTATCCTTTACCGCCAGATAGACTACCAGCCCTTTGTTAGTTGGGACAAGCGATTTCTTTTCACGGGTGATATACTCGCGGGAAAACAGGGTTTCGATAATACTTGCACGGGTAGCGGGTGTTCCGATACCACAATCCTTCATCGCCTCGCGTTCTTCTTCGTTCTCTACTTCCTTACCTGCGCTCTCCATCGCCGCAAGCAACGAACTTTCAGTGTGGATCGGGCAGGGCCTGGTTTGCTTCTCCTGTATTTCACAATCACGGACAGGCAGGCTGTCGCCTTCAATGAGGGCGGGTAAAACTGTCGTATCGTCCTCATCGTTTGGCTCGTCCTTAGAGTTAAACACTGACCTCCAGCCAGGGACGAGCGTAACGCTTCCTTTGCATGAAAAGTGTACGCCGCCCGCGTCCAGCGAAACGGTGGTGTTCTCTTTGATGCAACGTTCGCCGAAGGCTTCAAGCATACGCCCGGCAACCATATCATAGATAAGCTGTTCATCTTTGGATAATCCGGTAGCCAGATCTTCCGTAATAATCAGCGCATGGTGGTCGGTAACTTTCGTATCGTCCACCGAACGGGTATTGAGCGTAGTGTCGAATCTACCGTCGATATACGCACCAAAAAGAGGATGCGAGCGAAGCATGGCGATCAGGTGCTGTATTTCCTCCAGTACATCTTCGGAAATATAGCGGCTGCCCGTTCGGGGATACGAGATTTTCTTGGCTTCATACAACGCCTGTGCAATCGTCAGGGTCTTGTCTGCCGAAAATCCGTGTTTACTATTGGCTTCTTTCTGCAAAGTAGTAAGGTCGTACAACAAAGGCGGTTCCTGTTTGACCTCCTTGCGCTCTACGCCTGTAACCTGTACCGCTCCGGCGGATTTGACCTGTGCTGTTACCTCTTCGGCTATGGTTCGTGTAACGAACTTATCCACCGAAAGGGCGAGAAATGCTACGGCATCTTTCGCCGTATGTAGTTTCAGACGGAAATAGGTTTGCGGCTTGAAATCCTTGTTTTCAAGGTATCGGCTGCAAATAATCGCCAGTGTAGGAGTTTGTACCCTACCGAGCGACCAGACACCATAGCCTGCGGAGATAGAAAGTGCCTGACTTGCATTCAGTCCCACTAACCAGTCAGCGGTGCTGCGGGCTTTCGCCGAAGCATAGAGGTTATCATAATCACTTCCGGGGCGTAGGGTTTGGAATCCGTCACGGATAGCGCGGTCAGTCAAAGAACTAATCCACAAACGGCGAAACGGAAGTGAACTGCCTATATACTCAAATATATAGCGGAATATGAGTTCTCCTTCGCGCCCGGCATCGGTGGCTACAATAATTTCATCTCCATGACTGAATAGTTCTCTGATTACTTTAAGTTGTTTCATTACGCCGGGGTCGTTCTTATACTCCTTCCCCTCTTTCACCTGACGGGGCAACAGCTTAAATTCTTTCGGGAGTATCGGCAGGTTCTCACGCCTAAAGCCTTCGATGCCGTAATGTTCCGGCATGGCAAGTCCGACCAAATGCCCAAAAGCCCATGTAACGGCATACCCGTTACCCTCTATATAGCCATCTTTTTTATTGTTTGCACCGACTATGGCTGCTATACTCTTAGCCACAGACGGTTTTTCTGCAATTATAATTTTCATTTTAACATTGATTTTTTAGTGGTTGATAAAACGGATTACATTTTGCGCCCCTTACCTTTCTTCGGAGCAGCGGGAGATTGTTTTTGTTCCTGCTTTTGCTCTTTCTTCTCCGCCTGTTTTTCGGTAGGCTGCGACTGACCTTTCTTTAGTGGTTCAGTCGAATGTTTGGTCGCCTCGTTGGTCTTACCTTCGTTATTGACGGCAACCTGTGTTTTACTCTCTGCGGCGGGTTTGACATTCTGTCCCGATTGGGCTGCCTGCTTCGCTTCGATAGCCCGTACCTGATCGGGGTGCTTAGTGGTATGACGAACCTTTCCCCTGTTTTCGTCAATCCATACCCACGCATTGTACTTCTGTCCTTTCTGGTCGGTCGCTTCCACTTTCTGCGATCCCGAAGCATCCCCCTGTTGTTTGGGCTTTTGCGATTCCATGTCCTTAACATAGACAGGCTCTTTGTTGCACAGCTTGTCGAAATCCTCACGGGAAAGTTGTACGCCGCCTTGTTTGGAGTAAACCCATATTTCACCGAGCTTGCGGGCTTTTGGCATTTTCTGTTCCTGACCTTCTGCCTGCCCCTCGCCCTGTTTGGCTCGCCGCTCTTGGTTGAACTGCTGGCGTTGTTCATCGCTGAACTTGAAATCGAAATTCTTGCTTGCAGCGTTGTACTGCACGAAGCGGTCAATCTTTTGCGGTTGTTCTCCCTGCTTCGTTTTCTTATCCATACCCTCAATCCAAACGGCTTTACCCTCTTTCAGTCCTTGCTGTTGCTCTTCGGAAAGCGGGGCATTTTTCAAGGTCTGCGGAATATAAATATCCTTCAATGCCATAGCCTCAAAACGGTTGGTGAGCTTATCGAGGGAAACAAGCGAAGGTACTTTTTCGCCTCCGGCTACGGGTTCAAGGTCAAATACCCGTCCGCCATGCCCTGTTTTTTGGAACTGCTCTTTATCCTGATCGGTAAAGACAACTCCCATAAACGGTTTTTCAAAATCGGGCTGCTCCTGCTTGGGATGAGTAGCGACTTTGATACTACCGTCCGGTTGCTGTTCCAGTGATAAACGGGCTTGCATGGGAAACTCCTGTCCATCAACGGCAGGCTTAATATCGACCAGACCGGGGGACTTATGCCCGTAAACCATTGCTTTGAGGGCATCTTGCAAACTCTCACCGGAAAGCCCTAACTTTTCAACTTCTTTCCAGTTGAGCTTATTCAGGTCTAAAGGTTGATACTTGCCCGTAAACTCTACCTCTATGCGTATCTTACCATCAAATTTGACACGGTATGGGTCGAGTGCCTTGTCTTTGTGGTCGATACGGATAAGTTTGTCAAAGAAAGCTGCGACCTTATCTACCGCCGATGCGGTAACTGCATACACGCCCGTGTGCGATGGGTGGCTGAACTGTGCCGAAAACTTCTTGAAGAAATTCTCCAACGCATTGCCGTTAGTGTCGATCTTCATAAACTGGTCGGCGTTCTCTTTCTTGGGATCGATGGTTTTTAGCTTGCCGTCCTGTTCTCCTGCGATGACTTTAAGTTTGCCATCTTCGCCCTGTGTCAGTAAGACTTTAGGCTCTTCATTTTTGACTTTTTTTTCGTCCATAATAAATATGTTTTTATTCTGCATTAATATTAATGCAGAACGAAAGTAAGTCTAACTAATGGATTGAATGCAAGGTTTTAAGAGGGTGGATGCTTGTGTCCGGGGTTGTCTGGGGTGGAATTGAAAATCGGAAGAAGAATGACTTTATATACCAATTTTTCGATAAAAACATTTTGGATGCAATTATATACTGAAAATGTGCATTATCGCGATTGAAATGTTATGTGATTTTGCACCGAAATTATATCGGAGATAAATAAAAAGCGAAATATTCGCGATAATCTACAAAAAGTGTGTATTTTTGCGGATGAAACGCGATTCTTATTGAATGGAAAGAGAGCAAAAAATAAGGAACTGGATTTTGGACTTACCTAAAAAGGGGAAAATAACTTTTTCACTTGATGAGGTAAATGCTCATTTTCCTCATGTAACCGAAAGTAATAAGCGTGTTTCTCTTTGGCGGTTGGTGGAAGCTGGAAAGATACAATCAGTATGGAAAGGGTTCTATATAATTATCCCTGTAGAGTATGAATTAAAAGGTTCTGTTCCACCAATGGTTTACATAGATCAATTGATGGCGTATCTAAACAGGAAGTATTATATCGGGTTACTAAACGCTGCTGCTTTTTATGGTGCTTCTCATCAACAATCACAGGAATTGACTGTAATAACCGATAAAGGTAATTATCGGGATAAACATAAAAACGGAGTAAAAATAAACTTTGTAGCGAAAAAGACAATTCCACCAGCCTATATACAGCAAAAAGTTACGAAAACAGGCTATATCAATATATCCAGTCCAGAACTGACCGCTATGGATTTGATCTTTTACCAACATGAGATTGGCGGATTAAGCAGAGCGGGTACGGTTTTGAATGAATTGGCGGAAGAACTCGATTTCAAACGAGTAAGCAATGATTTCTTTTCTTTTTTTCCATCAACAACAGTACAGCGTTTAGGCTATATATTGGATGAAATTCTTGGTTACAAGGAAATTGCAAAAGGATTGTATGAAAAAGGATGTAAAGCAGGTTTGTCATTCAGAAAAACTTTACTAAAAGCGGAAAACGATACAGAGGAAGCCGGATACAATAAGTTATGGAAGTTAGTAATCAACGAAGAAATAGAGATTGACGAATGATACCTGAATTAGCAATAACACAATGGAGAAGCGTTGTTCCTTGGAGCGATGTCGAGCAAGTCGAGCAGGATTTGATTATATGCAGGGCTTTGGTTGCAATATTCAGTGATGAGTTTTTGGCAGAACGTCTTGCTTTTCGCGGTGGTACTGCTCTTCATAAGCTATATCTTTCTCCCCAACCAAGATACAGTGAAGATATTGATCTTGTTCAGATTAATTCCGAACCGATAAAACCAACGATAGACAGGCTTCGGGAAGTGTTATCCTTTTTAGGAGAACCGAAAGTAAAACAAAAAAGAAGTAATAATACGCTGATTTTTCGTTTGGAATCTTCTGTCCCGCCGGTTCTTCCGATTAAACTCAAAGTAGAAATAAACTGCCGTGAGCATTTCAATGTTTTGGGCTTGGAAGAGGTAAATTTTAGTATGGAGAATTTATGGTTTTCAGGCAACTGTAAAATCAAAACATATAAACTGGACGAACTCATAGGAACGAAGGTCAGAGCATTGTATGAAAGGCGTAAGGGACGAGATTTGTACGACTTATACAAGGCTTTGCAAAATCCGGAACTCAACCCTGACAATGTTATTTCCTGTTTTAAGGAGTATATGAAATGGGAAGGCAAAAATCCGACTTACAAATTATATGTTTCCAACATGGAAGAGAAAATGAAGAAAGATGAATTTCTCGGAGATACCAAAACTCTTCTACGCCCTGACGAAGTTTATGATGCGCAGGAAGCATACAGAATTGTAAAAGAAGAGATCATTAACAAGTTGGCAACAAAGGAAGAACTTGAACGTGAAGTTGTGGACAGAAATAGTATATCAGACAGCAATAACTAAAAATTTATGGAAAGAATCTTGAATTTTTTAGATAAAGCAACCAATGGAAAATGTTACAAGTCGTTTAAATACAGTTTAGACGATGTAAATATCTCTACTTTAAAGTATGATGATAAGCCTAAAGTTATTTTAGAACCTAAGGCTGAAACAAATAAGAAAAAATTCAAGAGTATTTCTGTAGAAGATGAAGCAGAAAAATATAAAGGTCATTCAATCTTCAAATATTTTCTTGATGGTTCCAGAAAGACATATAAAGTTGATGATATAGCTATTGGAGAAAGAATATACCCTATAATAGCAGGGCAGATAGCCGTAGGATGTTGTCATAGACCTGATCCTTCTACATTCAAGAGGAAAAAATTAGAACGGCATTTTGTTTTATCGTTGCCGTTGATGCTGAACACTGATGGTGTCCCTGATGCTCCCTTTTTCAGTAGTCTTACAGAAGAGTTGAATAAAAGTTCCATTTTAGAAAAAATGAATGTTCGTTTTTCTAAAATACTACCTTATGAAACGGAGCTTTTGAAAAAGAATAATTCCGGCGAAAAGGAGAAATACGAGGATAGAGGCGTAACCCTAATCCAAAATGAAATGATGGACTTAGAACAAGAGGTCGTTCATGAATTATGGAAAGAGAATCTTCTTAATGACAACTCATACTTAATCAAAGATGGTTCTTTGGAATACTCTAAACGCTATTCAATCAAAGGACACGATTTATCGAAATTAAAGCGACATTATAAATATGTTGTCGGAGTATCGAAAAGTTTCAATCCTGAACTTTTCAAATCAAATAATGAGAGCATTGCCAGAACAATTGCGGAGTTACCTGCATTTCACCGCACTGAAGCATTTATACTCAAACAAAATTGGATTGCGACTTAGCCAATCTAAAATTGAGCGTCAACAGCGTCTCTAACTCAGGTTTATATTGTTCTATATTTTCAAAGAATTGCAGGATGGCTAGCCT
>JAISES010000301.1 GCA_031263965.1 Prevotella sp.
GATTGTCTTCCACATGCTTTTCCCGATTATCGGTATATGAAAAGAACAGCGTATTGTCAGCAATGTTGAACTCAACTGTAATTAATAGGCTACCCTTCTGCTTATATAATGTACTCAATGATTCTTCCACTATTGAAATCAACAATAATGGCGGAATAAAACAGTTCTTAATTGTTTTTGGATGCAGTATTTTAAAATCAAGATTCGGATTACATGTTTTTTCAAGGTTCAGATAGGCATTAAAGAATTTTATTTCAGAACTTAACAATACATTCTCACGGCTACAATCATATAGTTGGTATCTTAACACGCGGCTTAACTGTAACAAAATTCGAGAAGCATTTATTGGGTTCGTTTTAGAGAACGCGGCGGCTTTATGCAATTTATTTAAAAGAAATTCTGTATTGATGCGATTTTTCAAGCTGTCAAGTTCCGAATTTAATTTTTCGGTTTTAAGCCGTTCTGCTTTTTGAATGTCTATAATCAAATGCTTATAAAAGACAATGACGGACACACTAAAAAGATAGAGCATAGAAGTGAAAAATGTAGAGAAAAAATCTATAAATTGATAACGTTCAGGATGATAAAAAGAATATCTCCCAAAGGGAATGCCGTTGTGCTTATGTATGTAATACTCCATCCAAATATCCACTAACGAAAGAACGAGTACTGTTCCCAATAAGGAAAGTATATATTCAACATATTTCCCTTTCAGCAAAAGTTTGGGGATAAATAGGTAAATATTCAAATATATTACTGTCAAAAAGACCAGAATGTAAAACAACATAATCCAATGAATATTTATATGATCTGTCTGCCCTTCATAAGTAAGATAAAGTTGATTGGCGAGAATTATCCCGACAGATGCTATAAGCACGACGTATCTAAGACACCTGAATTTTGATTCAATCAGGAAGTGGTATAGTGGATTATGTAGTTCTGCATGTCCCATATTCAACCAAATAATACTATTTTATTGCGTTCATAAGTTGAAAGCACATGGAGTCAATCTTATTCATTTCAGGATGAAAGACAGACACATTTGAAAGGATTATAATTCCTTTTTTCTCTTTTACATCCAAAATCATAGATGACGAGTAACCACCTGTTCCGCCATTGTGCCAATATAAAACTCGATTATCTCCATTATCTATGATGTGCCAGCCAAGACCGACTTTCATCTTTTCGTTTATTGTAAAAGTGGGTATTCTTGTCAATGCCAACTCCCTGTTAGCAAAATCAAATTGAGCACATGCAAATTTAGAAAGGTCTGTAACCGTTGATAAAATTCCTCCCGCACCAATTATCACATCGGAATCCCACAACCAATTATTCGCAAAGCTACCATCTTCGCTTATTCCTTTAACCAAGCTTGTCTTAGCATGGTCTATATTTGTATGTGAGTTAGTCATATTATATTTTTCAAATATTTCATTTGATATTAGCCGTTCATAGCTGCTATTCGAGAGCAGGCTTAACGTATAGCCGAGTAAACCCATTCCAAAATTTGAATAATTATATTGCTTTTGATGCATATAACCTAATTTTATTTCATTTTTTAGGTATGCTTCCAAATCTTTTTCTCCATATGTCTGATAAGGATTTTGTTGTACCGCTTTTGTTTGTGAGGCTAAAAAGTCCGAAATATCCAAATTTGAAGGAATTGACTCCAGAGCGGATGTATGATTGGCTAAGCTCAAAAAATCTATTCTAACGCTATCTCTAAAAGGAAAATCATAGAATTTGCTTATGTCATCTTCAAGTCCAATCTTGTTGTCAAGAACGGCATTTGCCAATAAGGTTGCCGTAAAGACTTTTGTAATAGAGCCTATCTCAAATAACTTATCCTTGTTTTCGATGGACTTCAAAATCTCATCCTCTTTTATTATTCCGTAATAATTTGTTAGTCCATTTTCGATAAAGGCAATAGATATCTGCGTGTTATTAGAGACTGCTTTTGCATGGTTATAGATAATCTCAACTCTGTCATTTTGTAAATCCGTCAAGGCATTTACAACATCTTGGGCAGAAGCTGGATTTGGCAGCATGGCTGACAGTATTGCTAATATTATTATTGTCTTGTACATCTCTTTGTTATAAATTTACATATTAAACGTCTTACTTGTGCAATTATTGGAATCCGAATTTCAGCCCAACCGAGAAATAAGCTGATACTCCAAAGTGGGGGTACCCATCTTTGCTGTCGTAAAATGCTTTAAGAGTGCGGGACTGGAAGTAGGTGTCTCGCGCAACAGACACTCCGGCAGTTATCGGAATTGAAAGAGATTTGCCGACCTTAAATTCAGGCTGAATGCCTATATGTCCATATTGCGTTACATAGTACATGTTTTTGCCGTCTTTCTCTACTGCCGACATCAAACCATTTGAGCCTCCGACTATTCCTAATTTGAAGTAGTCATTTATCTGAGTGCTTACCCCGACCTCAAATGTGTCATAAAAGGATAACTTGAACTCAGACTTTCCGTCCAATCTCCAATCCAAATAGAAAGAAGGGAATAGCATAGGATAACCTAAAGCATTATTTATGGCAAGCCCGACACCCCAATCGAGATTCGGTTTTGCATGCTTGATAAACAATACACCTCCTTGTCCCAAAATGGATTTGCCTGATATTTTATCCAAGTCCGAAGTATATACCCCGGCACCTATTGTGGCAAGCATAGACCATTTGGCGTTCAAGGGACGGAGGTGCATTAAGCCAATTTGGGCATTTAGAATCTCCGACATATAATACTCCTTTGATAACTCTTTTGTTCCCATTGAAGCGTATGTTCCACTCAAAGCGACTGCCCATGCGGTAGGCTTGTTATTTTCATCCATTTTAATTGAAACAGGAATCCTTATACCTGCATCAATTACTTTCAAATCTCCTTTACCTCCGAGTTTGTCGCCGTTTTCGTCTTTAAAACTTGAATATGGTATATATTCTGACTTTATATAGACCTGCGCTTGCGCGGTCAAACCAAACATACAAACAACCCCGATAAGGATAATCACTCTAATAGACTTCGATAGCATAATTGTTATTTTTAAATTCGGGGTAAAAGTATGGCTATAATTAAAGTGAAACTGAAAAAGTAGACAAGAGCGAGTTAATTGTAGACAAACCGAAAGGTTTTGCTATACGAACATTAAGATGAGTTCCCGAAGAAAAGCAGTTAGGCAATATAAAAATCTTCTGTTAGCTCATAATTTTTTGATATTCAATCATCACAATGCACGATACAGATTGGTATAAAAGCGCATTTTTTCCATGCGATCGGAAGAGGTAATGGTCAAGCGCAACAGCATATCGTTCCACACCTCTTTGTGATGAGCGACGACGGCATCGAAATTCCAGCCGAAAGGCTCGGTGATTTCCTTTTGCAGATTTTCGGAAGCATTGACTATGCTGACCATCGAAATAGCGGAACGCGCCTGAACCACATTGTTCGATGATACGTCAAACTCCGACGGACCTAAAGCAAATTCTGCCGAAGAATTATCCTGTTCGCCTATCTTCCAGACCGTCGAAAGTTGCGAATACAAGTTTAAATTGAAAAGCGACATCGCCAACAGTACAGATAATCTAAATCTACTTCCAAATCTTTCCATTTTTTTCATGGGGTATTCTTATTTGAGGATTACATTCATTAAAATCTACTTTACAAAAGCCTTTACCATTAGCGCTCTTCCTTTTCCAAGATTGGTTAGCTTGTACGATCGAGCATTGGAGGGTATCACAAAAGTTTCGGCATAATTAAACCGTTGTTGCATACCGTTTGCCGTTTCCAGTAATATTGAAGAACCTTCGACCAGCATCCACACATAGCATTTGCCGTTTGTTTCCAGCAATATTTCCCTGTCAAAAGCGTAGCGGTGTACATCATAGAAATGCAGTGGATGAGTCGGCAGATGTTCCAAAATATATTCATCGGTTTCTTCCAATATATACGGCTTGGAAATCAGTTCTTCTTCCACTTTCTTCCCGCGACGTTCAAAATCGACGTTCTTCATTCCATGCTCGATATTGATAGGACGCGGTCGACCGTCCAAATCCACTCGCCCCCAATCGTACATCTTAAACGTAAAAATATAGGGAGCGCTACTTATTTCAAGCACCAGATTGTCCATACCCGAAGCGTGTATCGTTCCGTTGGGAATCAGGAACAAGTCGTGCTTATGGGCAGGGAACTTTCGGACATATTTTTCAATATCAATTTCCGTTACATTCTGTTCGGCTTCAAGCAATTTCCGGTGAAACTCTTCAGGAACAACGTCTTCCTGAAAACCCAAGTATACGCAAGGATTCTCCTTACAATCAAGGACATAATAAGTTTCGTCCTGTGTAAACGGCATCCCAAACTCTTTCCGAATATAATCGGTGCGCGGATGACACTGCACAGACAGATTTCCTCCCTCAAATGTATCTAAAAAATCGAAACGAACAGGAAAATCATATTTAAATCTGTCGGCGCAATCGCCTAATACTTCTTTGTAATTGTTATACATCAGAAAATCGAAAGAAACTTCCAGCCGGTAATCATCGCTTTCAAACATCAGTCCGTTTTCCAGCGCCATCAGTTCAAACGACCATGCCAAGTTATCAACATGCTTGTTCAATCCGTCAATATGCTCTTTCATCCAGTTACCACCCCAGATTCCGGGTTCAAACCAAGGCCGTGCACGGAAAAAATTACGGCTCATGGCCGTAAGCCCTGTTCGCATGTCGTTGCCGTGCATCCAAAGGTAGTTTTCCGGTCGTTGTTCATCGACAAACACCTCTATCTCCGGTAAAATATGTGCCTTATGCTCGTTCAAGACCCGCCAATCAACAAAATAAGAACGCTTGTACATTTTCCGCGAATCCGCCGGCCTATCGGCTCCTAAATTCAAAGCCGCTCCCGCACGCATACGAAACTGAAGTTCATTTTTAGGGAGGTCGATATACATCAAGGGTGCATCCCAACCGGCCAAAGCCGCTCCACAACCGATTACTATATTCATATCGGCGCATGGATCGGGGGTTATGCGCTGCAATTTATCTTCGTCAAACCAGTCAAGCAGTTTCTTGTCGGTTATCTTTCCGAATATCGAATCGGAATCGCCCAGATAAGGCGCTATCATACAGTCAATTTCTTCCGGCGCTTTCATAGCCGCTTCGCTACGAAACCAGCGGACAGTTTTTCCTTGCCGGATAATATCATTTGTCATTGTTTCGATAAACGCCTGCCACAATACGCCGATATAACCGTCAATGACAACGGTCTTATGCCGGATAATCCATTCGGACAACGATTGATGTCCACTGTTTATCTTCCCTTTTCCGAGCGGAAAGGCCGGATAAATATCATAATGCCCTTGCGGACTGGCCTTCGCTTTTACCGGAGCCAATAATTGCTCCGTTTTTCGGATGGCTTTGATTGACGAATGAATCGGTGGCGATTCGATGCCTATGACTGCATCTATCATTTGCACCTCCCCTATATCTATGCCGAGATTATATTCTTCCATGTTTTTTTGAATCTCCCATTTAATATGTATGAACATATAAACATATATACATTCACGATGCAAAGGAAAAGAATAAATTTCAAACAGCAAAATTTTTCGTCATTTTTTTTCGATGGAAGATTCAACGAACGAATGCAGCAGCCTTCTTGATTTCTAATTTTAGCTCTCCCCCCAAACACAGCGGACGACTTTCACAAGCCGTCCGTCGTTTTTACCGGATAAATAAGGAAAGGGTTATTAATTTCGATTATATCCGGCAGTATATGTATAACTTTAAACCTTAAACTTTTAATT
>JAISES010000416.1 GCA_031263965.1 Prevotella sp.
GGGGTTAGTCTATCTTCCGGTTTTTGATGAGATTGACATGAAACTGGCAAAAATCACCTCGGCAAGGTAACAATAAAAACTGAAAAAACGGGACTTTATAGACAGACACTATATAGATACACATAATCCTTTGCATTTTTGAAAATAACAGACATTAGGATTGCAGCATGCTCTTTACCGTCGTTAAATACCGGCCATTTAGACTCTGAAGATGCTGTTTCTTCTAATAATTCTTGATAGCTTTTCAATTCAGATGTCCACTTAAATGGTTCTAATAGGATTCCTGTATTCATCATAAATTAAACAGTTTTTTTAACGATTCTTGGATAGTTTCATTTACGGTCAATGATTTATCTACATATACATTTTTGTTTTCATCAGATGAAACAATGGACGAATATACTGGATAATCATCTCCTTTTGCATTGTTATTTTCCCATTGCATGGCTCGTAAATTATCTATATGGTTAACGATTTCTGACGAAATATTTTTTCCCAAAAGAGATTGAGGGTAAATATGGTCTATATCCCACCCATAAATACTATCGTGATTTCCGTATTCATCAAAAATCATCCATGCACCACACGGGTCTTTTCGATATTTTTGGGAATCGAAACCTTGTACAGAAATAGCTTTCTTCCATACATCAAGTTTTATCTTATCTGAGAATGACATAAATTAAATCTATATACGAAGATCTTATAAATGCAAATTTAAGAAAACAAATCAGATTACAGAAAAAACAGGCAAGAATCTTTTATCTGTTTTGGTTAAATTTCAGGTATAGATAATTGCAAAAATGGAAAATGCAGAAAAAAATGAAAAATTTTTTTCGTTCTTCACTGTTCACTGAAATCACTCCGCCTCTTCCTTCACATCCGCATACGGCGAATAGCTTTGGTCGGCATGGCGCACGTAGCGGCCGTCTTCGACAGACAGCTCTACGTATTTTTGAGGGATGGTGTAACCCATCATTTCAGCCAGAATATATACCGTGCTCGAATTGTTGATAAGCTTCGTTTCCGGGTCGAGGTATTTTGCCATTACGTTGTCTATCTGCCGGGCATTGCGATTGATAGTCAGCAACGGAATGTCGAACTGGGCCACGCCGTTTTTCCAGGGGCCGTGACCCTTGCCCAATATCTCGCCATGATCGGAAAAATGCAGGAACACCGCCGTAGAATCCTGTTGCATCACCTTGTAAATTTCGCGCAAAACCCTGTCGGTATGATGGATCGAACGGTCGTACTCGTTTTTCAGAGACTTGCCTCCCGGTATGGCTTGCGCATCTTCGGCATCGTACCGGTCGGAATAGTCGTTGTGGCTGCCTACCAGATGGATAACGAAAAACTGCTTGCGGCTGCCGTTATGCACCCCTTTGAGTAGCGGGATCAGGGCAAAATCATCATTGGCCAGATAGCCCCCCGGCGTAAAGATGGCTTCCCCGGCGCTTGCAGCCAGGTAACCCAAGTAAGAATCCTGTATGCCCGACGCCCCTTGGTTCGATATCCAGTAAGTGTCGTAACCTGCATCGTTGGCAAGGTTTATCAACGTCTTTTCCTCGTAGAAAGGCGTCATGCTGCGCGGCGAAGCAAACGACAGGGCCATCCGCAATACATTGCGTGTAAAGGACGCTGCCGCTATGCCGTCGTAGCGCCTCATCACAGGCGGTACGGCTTGCGAGAGGCTGTCGAGGAACGGAGTCGTTTTCACTTCGTATCCGTAGAGCGACAAATGCTTGCGGCTGGCGCTTTCGCCTATCACCAGATATATTTTTTGCGGAGCTTGTATGGTGTCGCCGAGTACGATTCCTCCGGGCAGTTTCTTGTCTGCACGGGCAAATTCGCGCAACAGGCTCATTTCTTCCCGATAGGCCAGGATGGTGGCTATGTTGCCGTAAAGCACAGGGGCGTACATGTTTACCTTGTCTTGCCCTACCCGTACCGGAAATTCCACGAACAGCTCTTCCTGATATTCATACTTGACGCGTTTGTAACAGATGATGGGGAGAATAACCAACAAATAAGCCAACAGGGCGATTATAGAATACTTACGCGGGAATTTAGCTTCTTTCAGCTCCTTCCCTGCAAATATCAGCAGGGCAGAGGCCGCCGCAAAAGCGAGGATAGCCGGCAACCATATCTTTTTGAGCATACTGGCGGCCTCGGCAGCGTGGGTTTCAAAGATGGAAGCCATTACTTCGAGCGATATATCCGTACCCAGGACGAACGAAAAATAGGCGTTGAAAGTAAGTATATACGCCAATATCAGCGTGATGACAAGGGTGTATTTCGTCTTTGCCAGAATGTTAAGCAGAAAGAAAAACGACAGCACATGCAACGCCATTGGCACGCTGGGCGCAAACCTGACAGGCAGAAATGCTATCAGCCCTATATATATCAGGGTAAGGATGGTAAACTTGTATTTGTATATAAATTTACCCGCTTTTTTTATGTGGCAGTCTGTCATTAATTAATTGGTGTTTTATCAGGATGCTCAATTTGTTTCGTCTTGGCCGGTTGGCGGTAGGGGCAGTCCTTTGTGACTGCCCGAAAAAATACAACCGGATTGCCTCGGGTAAATCCCCGCAATGACGAAACAAATTGAGTATTTTCCAATTACGAAGATACAATTATTTTTTATACCCTTCTCACCCCCGATTCGTATATCCGGATTTAAATATCCTCCGTCATTGCGAACCTGAAAGGTGAAGCAATCCGGAAATTGGCCGGTTAGCGGTAGGGGCAGTCCTATTTGCCCACCGGACAGACACACAGGTCTGTCCCTACAGAAGCATCATTTTTAATTATTTTACTAAAAAAAGTCCCCCCTCGGGTGATCAGGCAGGGCTGTTAAGTTCTGATTTAAACACAGAGTAAAAGGGGTAAGAAGAGTTCTTTATTTCATTATTTTTCAAGATAATATGAAATACTATTTTCGGATAAAAATAAAAAACTATTCTTTAATAAAAACTCTTTTAAACTCCTTTCACTCTGTGTTTTATTATAATCGAACCATATAGCACTTAACAGCCCTGCGTCATTGCGAACCGCTTGCGGTGAAGCAATCCAGTCGGAATGTTCTTTTATGGATTGCTTCGGGCAAACCCTCGCAATGACGGGTTACGGGGCGTATGTCCTCTCTTCCGTCATTGCCAGTATAACGAAGCAATCCTTTTTTTGCTGCGCAACACACAGGCTGCACAAGCGGGAGAAAAAACTTTCCCTGTGAATTTAAACCATCGTATGGGAGAGATAGTCTATATTTGCATAGAGAATGATTATCACATGAAACTACTTCGCTACATATCCGTCCTGTTACTCTGCACCGGTCTGACCGCCTGCGGGGACGATAACCCTTATACGCCCGAACCGACGCCGCCGACGCCACCCACACCAAAGGAAAACATCGTCTTTACCCTCGATGGCAACCTCATCCGTGCGGGAAAGGGCAAGACCGGCGATGCGGTGTTTAATATCGATGGGGATTACCTGCGGGCGGGAAGCAGCAAGACGGGCGACATCGTTTTCAATATTGACGGCAAACTGATACGTGCGGGAAGCGCCAAAACCGGCGATGTCGTCTTTAATATCGACAATAACTACCTGCGGGCGGGAGCTTCCGCCACAGGCGATATTGTCTATAATATGGATGGGGAGTATATTAGAGGGGTTGAAGAAAAAAGAAATATCGCTTTCCGCATGAATAAAGCAGGTGATAACTATATAGTTTGCCCAGGTAATTATTCTATAGGACAAAAAACTGCTGTTTTCCGCATGAATAAAGCAGGCGATGACTATATAGTTTGCCCAGGTAATTATTCTATAGGACAAAAAACTGCTGTTTTCCGCATGAATAAAGTGGGTGATGACTATATAGTATATATAGGAAGTAATTATTAAAGTATAGAATAACCATATTTTAAATTACACCCCTGTCCATCCATCTACACTAACCATAGTGTCTTGCACACGGTATATGTCAGATACAGCAACTTGCGGCTCGATTTTTATAGATTTAATGGCTTTTACAATGGCATCATTATCAGGATTTAAAATATTTGTGTCTATTGCAGGTAGTTGTCCGCCGGTTTCAAAGTATTTTCGGAAAAGAGGTTCATATCCTTGAGATGTCTTAGTAAAAAATCCTGCCATATCGGTTGAAGTAAGCTCTTTTCTTTGAGAATTAATATAACGGATCAATCCCAGATTTTTATTTGTGGTTTCTCTATTTATTACATATTCGCCGCCTTCTACTTCCATATTTGTACCTTCTATACGCATACCGCCTTGCGAATGGCGTTTGCCGTTCAATAAGCCACCGTCGGCAAATTTGGCAAGCTGTTTGGTCATAATTCCTATCTGTACGACTCCGGCGGCAGCCACAATAGCGGCAAGTATAGGTCCTAAAATCGGCCCATAAGATAATGCCTTGGTTACTCCTTGCGCAACATTTGCCGTAGATTCACCAATATTTTTTAACAGAGTAGCCTTACGATTAAGTTTTTCTATTTTTTCCTGTTCAGCTTGTTTCTTTAATTTTTCCCTTTTTAATTCTTCTTCTTTAATAGCATAGGAGCGTTGATCAGCAACAGCTGTATTGTATAAGTCACTTTCTTTATTTATCCTTTCCTGAAGACTATTAACAAGCTCTATATTGCCTTCTGTCTGAGCCTTAGTCTGTTCAGCCTTTAAATTTTCTAAGTACTTTGAGCTATTAGTTGCTATATTATCTGCTTCTGCCTTTTTAGCCGCAAATTGCTTTATCTCCTCATCAATACTTGCTATCTCCTCTTTATAAACATTACTTACCGTCGTAAAAGCCGTAGAGAGATAGTCGGTAGCTTTCCCTACCGCCTCTTTCATACTATTGGTTATTTCTTCTGTATTTTTAGCAAAGTCTTTCATTTGCTCCATGCGCAACCCATTCTCTTTTTTCGATGTTTCGGTTATAGCTTTCTCTATCTTGGCTATTTCGGAAGCATACATAGACATGGTATTCACCTTTTCGTCCTGTATTTGCTTCAGCATCGAGGCATCGTTCTTATATTGGCTTTCTAGTATGGCAAAATGCAATTGGGCAGCATTTTGAGAATCGTTAAGCATACCTTTGTATTCTCCCAACTGTGCTTTTGCTGCTGCTATGCCTTCTTTGGTAATGGCAATATCTGTTATTCCATGCTTGTCCTTTTTTGTTTCGGCAACCCTGTCTGTAATCTCTTTTATAGCATCATCCACAAAAGTAGTAGTAGCGACTAATTGTGATTTGGAGTTTTCAGCCAGTTTATTATTCATATCATTGTTGATATCTTTTATCTTTTCGGCTTTCCTTTCTTCCAGAAACACTCGTTCTTCATCGGTCTTAGCCTGCTCCATTGCCGCATCGTTAGCTAACTCTATTTTTTTCTTTTCTAGCTCCCAGGCCTGTACAATCAGTGCTTTCTGTCCTTCATACATCTGTTTCATGCTGTTCAGATTCTCTTTTACAGCCAAGGTTACAGCTTCTTTACGCTTTTCACTGTTTGCCTTTACAGCATCCAATATAGCTTTATCTGAATTTTTCACAAACTCGGCTCGTTTTTCTTCCAACTCTCTAATATCTTCTCCTGCTGTTTTATGATGAAGAATGAGATTATCAATATTTTTTAGTTGTTCACCCTGTCGCTTCCGGCCTTTCTCTAATATTATTTTTTCTTCTTTATCGTATTCTTCATAGATTTTTGTTATAGCAGTTTTCTTTTTATCCAATCCGGCAATTTCGACCTTCAAATTTTTCGTTTTCAAGACATTCAACTCTTGCTCTGCACCGAGTATCTTGTCATTTAGCCGGCTTATTTTTTCCATATTGGGAATAATGTGCTTTACAGATGCCGTCATTAATTCATCCAGAGTTTTCAGGCTTTGAGACGCGGGAGTCAGAACAGATTTGAATGATTCGCTTACGTCTTTAAAACTATAAACAATGTCTTTAGTTTTATCATTTACTTTATTCAGATTTTTGTATAGAGGTTCAAAACCTTCTGCCTCTATTTTCAATTTCATTGTTTTTACTGCCATAATGTGTTTTTACTTTATAGATAAAGAAATATTAATCCGGTAATTTAAACCAGATGTTATTTTTTTAGTCTTATATTTATAGTAATTTTTAATTTCCCATGCCATGAAAAGATATTTATTGATAATAGGATTGTTACTTCTCAGTATTGTTTCTATTAATTGTCAAGAAGAATATTTGGATAAAAGTTTGTTTAATAATATTTTTGAAGTATACGAAGGAACATCAAGGATCACTCCGATTTATACAATAAGACCTGATAGGGAGACTTTTGAGGTATACGAAGGAACATCAAGGATCACTCCGGTTTATACAATAAGACCTGATAGGGAGACTTTTGAAGTATACGAAGGAACATCAAGGCTCACTCCGATTTATACAATAAGACCCCAATAGTCATAATCAATTAATCCCCCGCTGGCGCAGACTTATAGTCTGTGTGTTGCGCAGCAAAAAAAGATTGCTCTTCGGGCAAGGCACGGACAAATGTCCGCGCCAGCGGGGGCCTTTTGTGTCTGCTTCTACTTTAAATACTTTCATTTCTGCCATAATATGTTTAATGAGTATCCGTTTTGCTACCATTAATATTATTAGTATCTTTATAGTCAAATAAATGTATTGGAGATGAATTTACTGAATTTTGTAGAGCAATTTCCGGATGAGGATAGTTGCAAGG
>JAISES010000463.1 GCA_031263965.1 Prevotella sp.
CTCTTGATAGTTTTCAAATGCTCTATTGTGTCATTGATCGAATATCGATGAATGAGTTTTTGTTTTTTGTTTAACGGAGTGCTTTTCAGTATTTGGAACAGCTTGTATATGGTTTGCATACTTATATGATTGATGAACATCCATCCGTTGAGCGATTCCGATCGCTGCATATGTGAGCATGAAGCATCAATGGTGTTTTTTAAACGGTCGAAAAACTGCTCTATTTCACCTCTGCTTTTGTATTCAAGGTACACGTTTTGAGGATTTAGAGAAGTATTGTGCAGTAAGGCTAGTGTTCCCATTGACTGGAGTTTTTCGTTGAATCTCACTTTTAATAGTATTGAGAAAGACTGTAAACAAAAAGGATTATCTAAAGAAACAATAAGTCAGTGTCTGGAAAATATTCAGGACTCATTATTCAGGGGCAATACCCGTATGAGAATGCTTGGCGAGGCTATCTGCCAATTTTTGAAAGAAGAAGGGAAAATACTTGAAAATGAAAAGAATGTATGTAATAATTCATCGGACATAATAGAATCTACATTTGGTATGTATAAATACAGGAAGTCTGCCAATAAACTCTATGGGGTAACCTCATTGATCTTGTTCCTGCCCGCTTATGGGCATCTCTCTTCAACGAAAAACGTAAAAGATATGGCTGTCAAAAAACATCTGGAAAATGTAAAACTTTGCCAAATAAAGCAATGGGCTGATGAACATTTAATAGATAATCTTGTGACAAAACGGAGAAATACCCTTAAAATAGCTGTATAAAAATGAACACCAAAAACTGATCACCCTACCTGTAAGGGTTAAATCTTATAGCCCAAGGCAACGCCTTGGGTAATTGAGCACAACCTCCGGCCAGCGTCCTGTAAGGACAACACAACATTTTTTATCATGTACTTAGATAGTTTACAATAAATAATTTCACAAATCACAATTGTATTTTGTTGATATACAAAATATTGAAATCTTGAAATGTGAGATCTTGAAATAGAATTTATATATTATCTACTCAGATATACGGTAAGGCCATAGCATCCGGATGCCTTTTTTTATAAGCTTCCCAAAACTCTTTTCTGTATTTAAAAGCTTTTTCCAGACAGGTTGCCTCATCGAAGCCGCGTGCTCCGGCATACACGCCTATCATAAACCGGATCATATCGTCACTTCCCCACAAACGCTTGAAACCGGCACACGCTGTGTCTATATCTATTGGCTTGTCGAAACTCATTCGGTTGAGGTCTACCAGATAAAATGTATATATGCGACCGTTTAGTTTATATAGAATGTTTCCGGGCGAAAAATCTAAATGTAATACTTGTTTTTCGTGCAGGTCTGCTGTATAAAGGGCAAACTGCCGGAGCAGTTCTCTATGGGATTCGACAGTCCCGGTGCGAAGTTCACGCAGCATGCCGGCAAATTCTTCATCGATGGATAAATAGAAGCTATTTGTTAATAATCCAAATTCTTTCTGTTCTATGTAAGCGACCGGATCAGGTGTGGCAAAACCTTTTTCTACCAGTTTCACGGCATTTTCATACGAACGTCTGGCTTTTGATTTGCGAACGGTCACGTATGCTATTTGGTTGATGAAAAAAGGTTTTTTGAAAGACTTTACATTGATCTTATACCCCTCTATGCCGAAAGCCTTGACCGTATTGCGGGCAGAATAGATAATATCCCCGGACTCATCAAAAACAAGGGGTAGTCCTTTAATGAACTCCTCTAATTGTTGATATTGGGGATTTATTACAGTTACGGTCATTAGAATTCAGATGTAAAATGGAATTTTATATCCTTAAAATCTTGCTGCGCCATCATGAGCACATAGCCGGAATCGGCCATGAATACATCCCTGCCACCCTTGTCCCGAGCCATGTATTGGGCTTTGCGTTTTTTGAAATCTTCGAGCTGTTGTTTGTTCTCGCTTTCTATCCAACATGCCTTGTACAAATTGATGGGTTCCCATTTACATTGTGCACCATACTCATGCAACAGGCGATACTGGATAACTTCGAACTGAAGTTGTCCGACCGTCCCGATAATCTTCCGCCCGTTAAATTGGTTGGTAAATAGCTGTGCTACACCTTCGTCCATCAGCTGATCTAGTCCTTTTTGCAGTTGCTTGGTCTTCATTGGATCTGCATTCTCTATGTATTTAAACATTTCAGGCGAGAAGCTTGGGAGCCCCTTGAAGTGCAGGTCTTCTCCGGATGTAAGAGTATCCCCGATTTTAAAGTTCCCTGTATCAGGCAAGCCAATTATATCTCCGGCATAGGCCTCGTCTACGGTTTCCTTCTTCTGCGCCATAAAAGCGGTGGGGGAAGAGAACTTCAACATTCTGTTCAGACGTACGTGCTTATAGTTTACATTTCGTTCAAATTTGCCGGAACATATCTTTACGAATGCGATACAAGACCGGTGATTGGGATCCATGTTTGCATGTATCTTGAATATAAATCCGGTAAAAGTAGGTTCTTCGGGCTTTACTTCCCGTTCAACGGCTTCTACAGGACATGGCGGCGGCGCTATTTGCACGAAGCAGTCGAGTAGTTCTTTTACTCCGAAATTATTCAAAGCCGAACCGAAAAATACAGGAGCAATCTGTCCTTTTAAGTACATATTTACGTCTAATTCCGGATATACTCCATTTATGAGTTCGATATCATCTCTTAACTTAGCAGCCAAATCGTTGCCAATGTGTTTTTCCAGTTCAGGATTGTTTATATCTTTAAAGTTTATCGATTCTGTAACAGATTGCTTACTCGGTGTATACAGATCCAGCTTTTCCTGATAAATATTGTATACACCTTTAAACCGTTGCCCTCTGTCGATAGGCCAGCTCAAAGGGCGTACGTTTATTTTCAGCTCATCTTCCAGTTCATCCAGCAGTTCGAAAGGGTCTTTTCCCTCACGGTCCATCTTATTGACAAATATCATAACAGGGGTATGCCGCATACGGCAAACTTCCATGAGTTTCCGTGTTTGAGACTCAACCCCTTTAGCTGAGTCTACGGCTATGATTACACTATCTACAGCCGTCAGCGTGCGGTAAGTATCTTCGGCAAAGTCTTGGTGACCGGGGGTGTCAAGTATGTTTATCTTGTAATTATTGTATTCAAAACCCATAACCGAAGTGGCGACAGAGATACCGCGCTGTTTCTCTATCTCCATCCAGTCGGATGTTGCTGTTTTTTTTATCTTATTCGATTTTACAGCGCCGGCTACATGAATAGCTCCACCAAATAACAACAGCTTTTCTGTGAGGGTGGTTTTTCCTGCATCGGGGTGACTGATAATGGCGAAAGTACGCCTTTTATGAATTTCTTTATTTAGTTCGCTCATTGCTTTTTACTAATGAGTTGCAAAAGTAGTAAAAAAATACGAAGGGTACTTACTAAAATGTTTCCGAAAGAAAGTCATAGAATCTTTAACATATAATATATCGAACATTTCTCTAAAATGTTCCTCTCTTCATTGAAAAGATTTACCTTTGCGCTGTTTATAGATCAACAGATATATGAGGAATTCATCGAAAAAAGATACTGTTTTACAAGAAATAAAAGCTGATAAGCCGGGCCCGTTGTTAGATTTTCTTATAGAGAAACAGGTGCGGAAAAGCCGTAACGCTATAAAATCTTTATTAGCCCATAAGCAAATTAAGGTGAATGGCAAACTGATAACCCAGTTTGATTTTGAATTGAACAAAGACGATGGGGTCGCTGTAATGAAATTCGACCAGTCCCGCAAGGAGAAAAAAATGAAGGGACTGAAGATTGTTTTTGAAGACGAAGATTTGATAATAGTGGACAAAGAAGCGGGTTTCTTATCCGTATCCACCGATAAGGAAAAAACGCGCACTGTGTACAGCCTGCTCAATGAATATGTAAAAAAACAAAATAAGAATGCCCGTGTTTTCGTTTTACACCGTCTCGACAGAGAAGTGTCCGGCTTATTGATCTTCGCACGTAGCGCCGAATTGCAAGATATTTTTCAAAAGAATTGGGATAACCTTGTGAAAAAATATTTATATACGGGGGTTGTAGAAGGAATACCTGCAAAGGAAGAAGAAACATTGGTGTCTTGGCTGTCCGAGAATAAAAACTATGTGATGATGTCTTCGCCTTATGATAATGGCGGCTTGAAATCGGTGTCTCATTATAAAGTACTCAAATCGGCAGGACATTATTCGTTACTGCAATTTGACCTTGAAACCAGACGCAAAAATCAGATAAGGGTACAGATGCGGCAAATTGGTTGTCCGGTAGTAGGGGACAAAAAATATGGCGCGTCGAAGAATCCTATAAAACGTATTGCTTTGCATGCCGGAGAATTACAATTGAAACATCCGGCGACAGGAGAGTTGCTGGAGTTTAAGAGTTCCACGCCAAAAGTTATGCAGCAATTACTGACAATTAAGAAAAAAGAAGAATCGGATAAATCAGATAAATCATGAGCGAAGATGTAAAGCAGATTGGCCAGCGGCTCAAGGGTTTGCGCGAAGCTTTGGATATGACGCCCGAAGACTTTGCAAACTCGTGCAATATTTCCCATGCGGAGTATCTTAAGTATGAGTCAGGAGATAAAGATTTGACCATAAGCGTATTGAAAGGGATAGCGTCGGTGCATAATGTAGACATGTCGGTGCTGATGTTTGACGACGAGCCGCGTATGAGCAGCTATTTTCTTACTCGTAAAGGTAAAGGATTGGCTATCAAACGCGTTGCCGATTATAGCTATCAGACGCTTGCCGGAGGTTTTAATAACCGTAAAGCAGAGATATTTGAAGTAACAGTAGAACCTAGAGGGGAGAATGCGGAAATCCATCACAGCACCCATACCGGACAAGAGTTTAATTTGATTCTTGAAGGCCGTATGCTTTTACAGATAAATGGCAAAAACCTGATATTGGAAGAAGGGGACAGCATATACTTCGATTCGGGTCTTCCTCACGGTATGAAAGCCTTAGATGAAAGAAAAGTCAGATTTTTAGTAATTATATTATAGAAATTTCAAGATTTCAAAATCGTAAGATTATGAAACGAAGCATGAAGTTTTGAAACCTTGAAATCAAAAATAAAAATATGTTAGAAAAATTTCTGAGACAAACAAGTTTCGCTTCAACCCGGGACTTTGCCGAAAATTATCATGTATGTATTCCCGATAACTTTAACTTCGGCTACGATGTTGTTGATCTGTGGGCAAAAACTAATCCAGGGAAAAGAGCTGTCTGTTGGGCGAATGATCGGGGCGAACATATAGATTTTACATTTGCGGACATAAAGGAGCAAAGCGACAGGGCAGCGTCTTATTTTCAATCGTTGGGTATTGGTAAAGGAGACATGGTTATGCTTATACTGAAGCGTCGTTACGAATTCTGGTTTGCTGTGATCGGATTGCATAAAATAGGCGCTGTTGCCATACCTGCCACTCATTTGCTGACAAAGAAGGACATTGTATATCGCAATAATGCCGCGGATATAAAAGCCATTGTGTGTGTGGATGATGAAATTGTAACAGAGCATATAAATGCTGCCATGGCTGAATCTCCATCTGTTAAATTCAGAATATCCTGCGGAGGGGAAACTCCTTCCGGCTGGGAAAATTTTCATGAAGGATTGGAGACTGCGAGCCCATTCAGCAGGCCGCAACATGTAAATTCCAATGACGATATATCACTTCTTTACTTTACTTCGGGAACAACCGGAGAGCCTAAAATGGTGATTCATGATTTTACATATCCATTGGGGCACATTGTCACCGCTAAATATTGGCATAACTTGGATGAAAATAGTTTACATCTGACCGTGGCGGATACAGGTTGGGCAAAAGCCGTATGGGGAAAATTGTATGGCCAGTGGATTGCAGGGGCCGCAGTAATGGTTTTCGATCACGAGAAATTTACCCCTCAGATAATGCTGCGCCTTATAGAGGATTATAAAGTGACTTCATTCTGCGCTCCGCCTACGGTATATCGTTTTATGATACGCGAAAATTTATCCGGATACGATCTCTCGTCCCTAAAATATTGCACTACGGCAGGAGAAGCCCTGAATCCCTCTGTTTTTGAAGCTTTTTATAAATCTACCGGGATAAAAATGATGGAGGCTTTTGGCCAGACAGAAACTACTCCTACAATTATTACCTTTCCATGGATGGAACCTAAGCCGGGGGCAATGGGAGTGCCTAACCCTGCATATGATATGGATCTTATCTCTCCTGACGGACGTTCAGTAGAAGACGGAGAAGTAGGAGAGGTGGTTATAAATACAGGCAAATTCAAGCCTTTAGGCCTGTTTCTGGGATATTATCGTGATGAGGCTTTAACCGGACAGGTGTATCACAATAATATATATCATACCGGCGATATGGCCTGGCGCGATGAGGATGGCTATTACTGGTTTGTAGGGCGTACCGACGATGTTATCAAGAGTTCCGGCTACCGGATCGGCCCTTTCGAAGTAGAAAGCGCTTTGATGACACATCCGGCTGTGGTTGAATGCGCCGTCACAGGAGTGCCTGATGATATAAGAGGGCAGGTCGTAAAAGCTACTATTGTTTTAGCAAAAGACTGCAAAGATAAAGCGGACGATCTCTTGAAGCATGAAATACAGGATCATGTGAAGAATGTAACGGCCCCATATAAGTATCCTCGCATTATTGAGTTTGTAGAAGAGTTGCCTAAAACTATAAGTGGAAAAATAAAGCGGGCCGAGATTAGAAAGCAGGAAAAATAAAATTATACGAACATGCGCTAAAGTAAAGAGGCGGGTATCAAAAGGATTTTTGATACCCGCCTCTTTTATCTTATGATCGAAGCCTTAAGCTTTCTTTTCCTTGCGCCATTTTACATTTTTCATATCGCCTGTTTCCATAAATGCTTCATGGAAAGAGAATGCATCGTATAGATCTACCGGAGTATGTCCGTTTTCGCAACGTGCGAGGTATTCTTTCAGCAATGGACGATAATCAGGGTGAACACAGTTTTCTATAATTGCCTCGGCTCTTTCTTTCGGGCATTTGCCGCGAAGATCTGCTATACCATATTCTGATATGATTACTTTCACAGAGTGCTCACTATGATCCATATGAGAAACCATAGGCACAAATGCGCTGATCTGACCGTTTTTTGCTACCGACGGAGTAACAAATATGGATACGTATGAGCTACGGGTAAAGTCTCCCGAACCTCCGATACCATTCATCATTTTTGTGCCGGTAACATGGGTAGAGTTGATGTTTCCATAAATATCAGCTTCCAGGGCTGTATTGATGGCAATAACTCCCAGACGGCGGACGATACCCGGATTGTT
>JAISES010000497.1 GCA_031263965.1 Prevotella sp.
AATAAAACACAGAGTAAAAGGAGTTTAAAAGAGTTTTTATTAAAGAATAGTTTTTATTTTTATCTGAAAATAGTATTTCATATTATCCTGAAAAATAATAAAATAAAGAACTCCTCTTACTCTTTTTACTCTGTGTTTAAAATCAGAAATTAACAGCCCTGCCCCAACGGAGAGGTTAGGAGGGGCTGCGAATAGTTGTTTTAAAGAATTTAATAATAAGTAGATGAGAGAATATATTTTTAAAGTAAGCCTGCTTTTAGCAGCTATTGTACTTGTTTCCTGTAACGATAAGAAAACGACTGAAAAGGCATCGGGATTTCCCGATTGGGCATGGACTGATTTCCAAAGGCCGGAGGGTATTAACCCGGTTATCTCGCCTGATGCTGCAACCCGTTTTTATTGCCCGTTAACAAAAGATTCTGTCGATTGGGAGTCAAATGATACTTTCAATCCGGCGGCAACTGTTTATGATGGCAAGGTGGTAGTTCTTTACCGTGCGGAGGATCGATCGGGAAAAGGTATAGGCGGACGCACATCCAGGCTGGGCTATGCATGGTCGGCAGACGGACTGCATTTTCAACGTAAATCTGCTCCGGTTTTCTATCCTGACGATGACAACCAGAAGGAACTTGAATGGCCCGGAGGTTGTGAAGACCCCCGTATAGCAATGACAGAAGACGGCTTGTATGTGATGTTGTATACACAATGGAACAGGAAACAGGCACGTCTGGCAGTGGCTACTACCCGCGATCTGCAAGAATGGAACAAACACGGGCCTGCATTTGCAAACGCTTATGCCGGACGCTTCAAAGACGATTTCTCAAAGTCGGCTTCAATTATAACTAGACTGGTAGATGGAAAGCAGGTTATAGCTAAAATAGACGGAAAATACTGGATGTATTGGGGTGAAAAGTTCGTAAACGTGGCGATTTCCGAAGACCTGATAAACTGGACTCCGATGCTGACCGAAAACGGTGATTTCAGGAAAGTGATAGAACCCCGGAAGGGTAAATTCGACAGTTCTCTTACCGAATGCGGCCCGCCTGCGGTGATGACCGACAAGGGTATCCTTCTGTTTTATAATGGCAAAAATGCAGTTGGAGCTGAGGGAGATACGTTATATACAGCCAACTCTTACTGCGCCGGACAAGCATTATTTGACCTGAAAGACCCTGCTAAACTGATCAGTCAGCTTGACAAGCCTTTCTATATACCGGAAGCAGATTTCGAGAAAAGCGGCCAATATCCGGCAGGAACTGTTTTTATCGAGGGGTTGGCATTTTATGGCGGAAAATGGTTCCTTTATTACGGATGTGCCGATTCCCGCGTAGCAGTAGCGGTATATGATCCGGAAAAACAGAAGAAGTAACGGTTTAAATCTTTTAGAAACTGTTTAAATTTTAAATATTTAAGTCATGAAAAAGCCTTTTTTTTATATTTGCCTGACACTATTTGCCTTAATGCAGGCAGTCTGTCATGCAAGGTCTTTGCAAAGGATAACAAACCTGAGATGCGAAAACCTGGTCAATCCGAATGCCATAGACAACGCAAGCCCACATTTCAGTTGGCAGGTACTATATTCCGGAGGGCAGATGCAACAACGGTTTTACGAAATACAAGTAGCATCCGACAGTGTTTCTCTCCTGGATAATAATGCGGATTTATGGGATTCGGGAAAAGTAAGTTCATCCTCTTCGGTAATGGTGCGTTACAATGGAAAATCATTATCATCCAGATCATTGTCCTATTGGAGAGTCCGTATATGGAATGACAGGGGCGAAGCTTCGGACTGGAGCGGCGTTGCCCGTTTTGGGATAGGAATTATAGGAGATGATGCGATGCAGGGTAGCTATATAGGCTTATCCTCCGGTGCAGGAAATATTCAAAGTCCATTGTTAAGACAAAAGTTTTCTTTGGAAAAGCCGGATATAGCCTTTTTATATGTAAATTCCCTGGGTTATCACGAGGTATATATCAACGGTGCGAAAGTGAGCCGCGATGTGCTTTCCCCTGCCGTTTCGCATTTAAGTAAAAGGTCGTTGACCGTGACTTACGATGTAACGCCTTATCTCCGGACGGGAGAGAACGAGCTGGTCTTGTGGCTCGGGACAGGATGGTACAAAAAGACGACTTTCGGGACAGTGTACGATGGTCCTTTGGTTAAGGCGCAATTGGATTTGTTGCAGAAAGGAAACCGGAATACGATATTAACTACAAATGCTTCGTGGACGGGAAGCCAGACGGGATATAGCGATACGGGCACATGGCAGGCTCTGCGTTTTGGAGGCGAACGGGTGGAGGGAAAACTTGTTCCGTCCGATTTAACTCCGGCCTCTCTCGACCATATGAAATGGTATCCCGTAGTAGAAGTAAATGTGCCTGTGCATGAGGTTTCACCGGAAATGACAGAGCCAAACAGGATACAGCGTACCATGACGCCGGAAGATATCAGGCAATTGAGCGACAGTTCATGGCTTATTGATATGGGAAAAGCTTTGAACGGTTGGTTCGGCATTGATTTGCCAAAGTTGCCGGAAGGACATGAGGTGCTCTTTGAATATACTGACTATATAGATAAAGACGGGGTGTTCCACGACCAGGGACAACAGGATATTTATATTGCCGCCGGTAATGGGAAAGAAGTTTTTTGTAATAAATTCAACCATCATGCATTTCGTTATGTCAGGATTTCCAATCTTAAGGATAAGCCAGATAGAAAGAACGTTAGGGCATATCTTATCCACACTGATTATCGTGCGACATCCTCATTCGAATGCTCCGATCCCGATATGAATGCCATACATGACATGATTCAATACACAATGCGCTGTCTGGCTTTTGGCGGTTATATGGTAGATTGCCCGCACCTCGAGCGTGCAGGATACGGTGGGGATGGAAATTCTTCAACAGGGTCTCTCCAGATCATGTATGATGTATCGCCACTATATACAAACTGGCTGCAAGCCTGGGGGGATGTTATGCGTGAAGGGGGTAGCCTGCCGCATGTCGCCCCCAATCCGGGAGCAGGCGGCGGCGGGCCTTATTGGTGCGGTTTTTTTGTAATGGCTCCCTGGCGGACTTATGTAAACTATGGCGACCCGCGGTTAATAGAAAAATATTATGACCAGATGAAGCAATGGTTGGGTTATGTTGAAAAATATACGGTAGAAGGGTTGCTTGGCCGATGGCCCGATACGCCTTACCGTGACTGGTTTTTGGGCGATTGGCTGGCTCCGGCCGGAGTAGATTCAGGAAATAAGCAGTCTATCGATCTTGTTAATAATTGCTTTATCAGCGAATGTCTTGCAACGATGGCGAAAATAGCTGCCGTATTGGGCAAAGACGATGAAGCAAAAGAATTCACAGGACGCAGTAAAAGCCTGAATCTCCTTATTCATAAGACTTTCTATAACGAGGATATGGCTGTTTATTCTACCGGATCGCAGCTAGATATGTCATATCCTATGCTAGTAGGCGCTACACCGGAGGCTGTCTATGAAAAATCTAAAAAACAGTTGTTTGTTCAGACGGAAGAAAAATATAACAGCCACATTGCCTGCGGACTGGTAGGCGTTCCTATCCTTACGGAATGGGCAATAGAAAACCGGACGGCAGATTTTGTTTATTCTATGTTGAAGAAGCGTGATTATCCCGGATATTTGTATATGATAGATAACGGAGCTACTACTACATGGGAGTACTGGAGTGGTGAACGAAGCCGTATCCACAATTGCTACAATGGTATCGGCTCCTGGTTTTACAGGGCTGTAGGTGGTATCCGTACGGATGAAACGAACCCCGGATACAGGCATGTATACATAGAACCCCAAATACCTGAAGGCATTACCTGGGCAAAGACATCCATAGAGTCGCCATACGGGAAAATATTGGTAGACTGGTCTCTGGATTTTGATAAATTGAATTTGAAAATCACATTGCCGGTAGGGTGTAAAGCAACCGTTATTGTTCCGGATAATGTGCGGGAAAATAAACTAAATGGGAAAAAACTGAAAGAAAAAAAATCTTTTGAAATCGGGAACGGGATACATAACATAGAAGCGTCTTTGCTCCCAAAGACGGTAATGTAGTATTGAGAATATGTAAGAATGATCTATATAGGCATCTCGGCATTAATGTTTATTGACTGATGTTACGCAAGACCGGAACAAACTCATGAAAAAACAGTATCATTCCATATTCTTGTACTTTCCAGTTAAAATCCAAACAAATTGGATGGTTATTTTTGATTAATTTTCGTTTTATATCTTTGTGTCAGGATGCTTATTGCTGACAGGTTGCTCCCCAGCAGAGCCTGTTTACTCTTAACACCTTGATACAAAGATAAAATATAAAAGTTAATTAAAAATAACCATCCAGGTTTTACTTGGAATTTATACTCAAAAAGAAACGGATTGCGAATTAATCAATCTAAAATTTAGAGTAAGCAGGGTCTCTAACTCCGGTTTATATTGTTCTATATTTTCAAAAAAATGGTGAATCGCTTCTC
>JAISES010000516.1 GCA_031263965.1 Prevotella sp.
AAAGCAAGCCCGTTTACGCGAAATAAACAAAGAATTGAGCGATGCTACCTTAAGTTTCGGTCAGAATGTGATGAAAGAAACGGATAACTACCAACTGGTAATCGATAAGAAAAAAGACCTTGCCGGCCTGCCGGAGGACATCATCGTTGCGGCTGCGAAACTCGCAGAAAAGAAAGGGTGTGAAGGCAAATGGGTATTCGGGCTAAGCAAACCCAGCTGGGAGCCATTCTTGCAATATGCCGACAACCGCTCGTTACGTGAAAAGCTGTATAAGGCAATGTATATGCGCGCAAACAACGGAGGAGAATTTGATAACAAGGAAAACATAAAGAAAATTGTTGGTCTTCGTCAGGAGAAAGCGAACTTACTTGGTTATAAAACTCATGCAGACTATGTTCTGGAAGAAACTATGGCTAAAACTCCGGAAAACGTAATGAGTTTTTTAGACGGCATTTGGAAATACGCTTTGCCTCAAGCTAAACAGGAAGAAGCAGAACTGCAAGCTATAGCTAAAAAAGAAGGACAGGATATAAAAATAGAGCCTTGGGATTGGTGGTATTATGCCGAAAAGGTGCGTAAAGAAAAATATGCATTGAATGAAGATGAAATCAAACCATACTTCAAAGCAGACAACGTACGCGAAGGCGTTTTTGCCGTAGCAAACAAGCTTTATGGCATTTCATTTAAGCAAAGAACAGACATTCCTGTTTATCAGGAAGACGTAAAGGCTTACGAAGTAAGCGACGCCGACGGTTCTAAAATCGGGCTGATTTATTTTGATGATTTTGCCCGTCAGGGGAAGCGTCCGGGAGCCTGGATGAGCAGCTTCCGCAAACAAGAAGTATTTAACGGAACTCCTGTTCAGCCACTTATCTACAACGTAGGAAATTACAATCCTCCAACAGAAGGCAAGCCGGCCTTGCTTACATTGGATCAGGTAGAAACCATGTTCCACGAATTTGGACACGGATTACATGGATTATTATCAAAATGTAATTACCATGGAGTTTCAGGAACTTCTGTTTCGCGCGACTTTGTAGAACTTCCTTCTCAGGTAATGGAGCATTGGGCTTTTGAGCCGGAAGTATTGAAAATGTATGCGAAGCATTACGAAACCGGAGCTGCAATTCCTGACGAACTGATTCGGAAAATACAAAATGCATCCAGGTTCAATCAAGGGTTTATGACAACAGAACTTGTTGCCGCTGCTATTTTAGACATGAAATGGTATACCAAAACTGCGGGTCCGAATTTCTCGTCCAAGAACATTGAAGGATTAAAGGGACTTGATGTTAATGAATTCGAGTCCGACGCAATGAATGAAATAGGATTAATATCCTCTATCATACCCAGATATAAGAGCACCTATTTCCATCATGTATTCAGTGGCGGTTACTCCTCGGGATATTACAGTTACCTATGGTCGGAAGTTCTGGATTCTGACGCATTCCAGGCATTTGTGGAAAAAGGCAACATCTTCGATAAGGAAACGGCAAAAGCTTTCCGTGAAAATGTCTTGTCGAAAGGCGGATCTGACGAACCGATGGCGCTTTACAGGAAATTTAGAGGAGCCGAACCAAACCCTGTCTATCTGTTGAAGAATAGAGGCTTTGTTAAATAATTGATGGTATCTTTGCTTAGAAACTGTTTAAAATATAAACAGTTTCTAAGCACTTTGTACATAAGGAAGCGTTATTTGTTTGTATTATCACTTTGCAACATCAGATAACTATAATTTCAAATAATAATCCTTTGCCAGACTGACAAATTCGTCTGAATAAACATGTCTTTTCTTTTCGATCAGCAAATCAGTTTCTTCTAAAGATGATCTTTGTTTAGAAAATTCAATCAATACCCTCTTAGGTAAAGAGCCCTGCACAGGGTAAACATTAGTCATCCTACTTACAAACAGAGAATTCTGCTGCAATAAAAAATCCTTATACCCAAAAGGATAAATTACAGACAATCGGCCATCGAAAGCAAGAAGTTTTGATGAAAGTTTTATCAATTCATCTGCCGGTAAGCTATCAGCATGACGCGCTATCGACCTGTTTTCGTCAGGAGATTTCAACGATTGATCAAAATAAGGGGGATTAGATACAATCAGATCATATTTCCGGTCACAATTTAAGGCATATTCCTGCAAAGAAATATTAAAACATCGGATTTGAGAAGAGAAAGGCGACCTCATTACATTTTCTCCGGCCTGTTCCACTGCATTATTGTCAATATCTATAGCATCTATCAACATATCCCTGTTTTGTTGAGCCAACATAAGGGCGATCAAACCCGATCCGGCTCCTATGTCGAGGGTATTCTTTACATTTCCAGCATTCGTCCAAGCACCCAGCAATACGCCGTCCGTACCCACCTTCATGGCGCAACGATCATGGTAAACGGTAAATTGCTTAAACTTAAAGTATGGATTCGGCATCTGTTTTCAGGCTAGCATTTTAATTTGATTGTTTCAAGTAAGTTCTATAGTTCCTTTTCTCCCGCCATTGCGAGAAGTGCAACGAAGCCCCTTTACTTCCCCCAAAAGGGAAAAAAGCCTCTCTTGAAACTCCCTCTCTTTTTGGGGCAGGGCTGTTAAGTACTATATGGTTCGATTATAATAAAACGCAGAGTAAAAGGAGTTTAAAAGAGTTTTTATTAAAGAATAGTTTTTTATTTTTATCTGAAAATAGTATTTCATATTATCTTGAAAAATAATAAAATAAAGAACTCCTCTTACTCTTTTTACTCTGTGTTTAAAATCAGAAATTAACAGCCCTGCCTTTTTTGGGGGGGGTGGGATCTCTGGATTGCTTCGCTACACGACGTTTCGCTCGCAATGACGAAAGGATAGAATGTCTGAATACGTCATTTATTTTTGTAACTATTCAGAAACTGTTTGAATTTTATCGAAAAATATTATTATAGGATTTGAAAAAAACATCTTAGCAATTTTTTTATGCTCTTTTCAGCGTATTTTCCCCTTTTTACTTTTGGTTTAGCCCGCTAAACCTGCAAGCAAAAAGAACAAAATCCATCTGAAAATAACTATAAAAAAATCTGCTA
>JAISES010000523.1 GCA_031263965.1 Prevotella sp.
GCCTCCGACCGGCTGCGGAGTATACAAGCTGAACGGCGTATAGGCTTGCAAGATTCGTTCGGCCTGTTTCACATTTATAAAAAAGGCCGCGACATAACCCGTGCTTCCCCCCGTGGGACCAATGCCGAATACATTACAATCCCGGAATGCGGAGTTTTTACCGCGGCCTTAATTCCCTTACGTTGTGTTTTTATATTTCAGGGGGATAGACGCGCCCATCTTCCGGGCATATTCCCATAGTTTATCGTCAGTTACCAAAAGCCATTCAATGACGTCATCACGGCGCCAGGACTTGCGCCCGCCGACTTTCTTTGATTTAAGGCCACAGCAGGGCTGGAGCCAGTATTGGGTTTTATAAGTATCGAAGGCAGCGGCCCCTTTTTTCTTTGCCGCTGTTTGCAGATTTACCCATTCGGGTAATTCCCGCAGCAGCTTTTCCCGTTCTTCTTCCTGTTCCCTGGTTTTTATCTCAATGATGAGCTGCGACAGCTTTAAATCAAGGGACTGCAAAAATAAGTTTTCAACAGCGTTCATTCCGCACCTCCTCTATTCGTCCTGTTCTTTCTTAGCCAATAGCGGCTTCCGTTTTTCCGGAAACTTCTGAACAAATTCTCTTTGTGAAATCAGGCCTTTTATAAAACCGTCAACTTTGTCCAAATTGGACTTATTCATCGTTTCTAGTTTTTGAACAAGATCGTTTTTGCCAAAGATGTAATCCAACATGACCTCCTGTTATTTCAATAAAATAACGATTCAATAATCAAGGTGTCAACAAAATGAACTAGATCAATGATCTAACACAGCGAATCTTTTATATATTATTTTGATACAGGAATAAGAATTCTTACAAAACAGACTAATGAGGAGATAAAATCAGCCAAATGTCCATCGTGTCGGATAACTTACGGACCATTCTTAGTGAGTTGAATATGAGCCAAATCGATTTTTCGAGATCGGTCGGTACATCTTTTGGTTATTTAAACATGGTTATCAATAGCAGGCGTACTTCGATTTCCCAGCAGCTTGCACTTCTGATTGAGGAAAAATACGGATACTCCGCAGACTGGATACTGCATGGCCTGGGAGATAAGAAAATATTTCCCTTCAAAAGCCAAAAAAGGTATAAAGAAATGAGAAGCCAGATCAACCGGCTTTCATCTGAAGAAATGATCCATGTATTTAAATATATTTTATCTCTTGAGGAACAAGAAAGAATTGAAATTGAAAAACGAAAATTAAAAAAACAAAACAGACGCTTGGTTTAATATATAATATTTTCGCAATTCGAGTACGCATGGAGCATTTACGACCGATTGGAGTAGACAATGATTAAATATTTATCGATCATATATTCGATTAGTTAAACCTGGTATCTCTATAAAGCAAATTGATTGAAAAATATTTTACGAGGGGCTTGATTATTCAGATGTAAGAATGTAATATCTTGTGATTTAGATAGAGTAAATCAAACATATAAGGTCGTTCATAATCCTTTATTTCCTATCAGAATAATAGGAAATGAAGCCAAAAGAAAACGGTATATATCGTATTGATAGTTATTTGCGTTTAATCTGTTATAGATGTAAGTCCAGTCAGAAATGGCGTGTAATCTATCTGCGGCTTTGCCGCATTAGATTATACGCCATTTTTATCGGCAGGAGGAAAAAATGGCCGAAACAGGACTTGATGTTAATGCTTTTCTTGCAAGGGAACCGGTGGGGAAGCTGTTGCTTAAATTCTCGGTTCCCTGTGTGTTGTCTATGCTGGTGAGCGCCCTTTACAACATTGTAGATCAAATTTTTATCGGGTGGAGTATCGGTTATTTAGGAAATGCCGCTACCAATATCGTATTCCCCTTCACGCTTATTGCGCTTGCCGTTGGAATTCTCATTAGGGACGGATGCGCCGCGTTCTTCAGTCTCTTGCTGGGAGGCGGAGACCATAAGACAAGTCATACTTGTATTGGCAATGGAATTGTTCTGTCTGTCATAGCCGGTATTATTCTTACCGTTATTGGATTTGCTTTTACAGATGAACTGCTCATATTATTCGGGGTAACTGAGGCAAGTTATGGTTATGCATGGGATTATATGCGTATTATCCTCATCGGTATTCCGTTTTATGTTTTTTCTTCCGGTATGAATGCCTCTATCCGTGCGGATGGGTCTCCTGGTTATGCCATGTTTACGATGGTCATCGGAGCTGTACTCAATCTCATTCTTGATCCCGTTGCCATTTTTATATTGGGATGGGGTGTTAAGGGAGCGGCAATCGCTACGATTATCGGACAAATTGCATCCTGTATATTGACCATTATCTATTTCATTAAGCCAAAAGCGTTTTCCCTCCGAAAGATAAGTTTTAAATTGACTTCTGCACTTTCCTTGAAAATTTGCCAGCTTGGCATTTCAAGCCTCATTATTCAACTTGCAATTGTTATAATTATGACGGTTGCCAACAATATGATCGTCATATATGGACCATTATCAAAATATGGAGCCGATATTCCGCTTTCGGTAGTTGGTATTGTGATGAAAGTCTTCGGTATCTGTATCGCATTTATTGTGGGTATCACGGTCGGAGGTCAGCCAATTATTGGCTATAATTATGGGGCAAAAAACTATAGACGAGTTTTTATGGTTTTACGGCGTGTTGTTATTGTCAATATTGCTATCGGGTTAATTGCCACGATACTTTTTGAATGTTTCCCTCAGGCTATTGTCCGCGTTTTTGGCAGCGAGAATGATCTCTATAATGAATTTGCCTATCTTTGTTTTCGCGTTTTCCTTGGCGGTATTTTGCTTTGCACAATGCAGAAAACAGGCAGTATTTTTTTACAGGCTATAGGCAAGCCGATACAATCAACACTGTTGTCACTTTCACGAGATGTAATTTTCCTCGTTCCGGCTGTGGTTATTATGAGCATTCGTTTCGGAGTTATCGGTATGTTATGGGCTGGTCCCATAGCTGATGTGTTAGCTTTTATAGTGACCATTATTTTGATTGGTCGTGAAGTCAAAGTAATGAAACATATGGAGGTAAAAGGAAATGTATAGGATTATTACGGTTAGCCGTCAATTCGGTAGTGCTGGAAAGACCATTGGGAAAATGGTAGCGGAGAAATTGGGGTTTGCTTATTACGACAAGGAGCTTATCGACAGGGTGGCGG
>JAISES010000119.1 GCA_031263965.1 Prevotella sp.
TGAAGAAATTTATTTGCGTTCCTTTAAATATTCTGTTTCCGGCAGTTTTTGCATCCCTTGCTTGGTTACTTTTATATTATCATTTTAAAATGTACTTAATTTGATTTGAATTATAAATAATCATAAATTAAACTTTCTTAAAACAACTAACAATTTTCTCAGCAGTCATCTCGGTTTTTTCTTTGCCACTAACATCAAACATAATTACCCCATCACGCATAAATATAAGGCGACTTCCATACTTCATTGATGCAGGAATACTATGTGTTATCATAATTGCGGTTAGATTATGTTCTTTTACAATCATCTCGGTTTTCTCCAATACAATTTTTGCGGTTTCTGGGTCTAATGCGGCTATGTGTTCATCTAATAAAAGTATCTTTGGCTTAGTCATCATTGCCATAATTAATGATAACGTTTGCCTTTGACCACCAGATAAATCATCGGTCTGTTTATCTAAAAAGTTCTCTAAGCCCAAGCCTAATTCATTCAATATATCTTTGAAATATTTGTCATTTTCTTTGTTTACGCCTTTTTTAAGTGAATGCCCACTCGCTTTATTATACGCCATCGAAAGATTCTCACGAACAGTCATATCAGAACAAGTGCCAATCTTTGGATCTTGAAACACTCTCGCAATATCTTTTGCACGAATATATTCATTTTGCATTGAAACATCCCTACCATTAAAAATGACCTTACCCTTACTTTGAATAACCCCGCCCGAAATAAGATTTATCAATGTGGATTTACCTGCTCCATTATCTCCTATAATAATAACAAATTCACCATCTTTAATTTTTAAATTGAAATTGTTAAAGAGCTTTTGTTCGTGCTGAGTGTTTTTATTAAAAGTAACTTCAATGTTTTTCAAGCTAATCATAGGAACTCCTCCTATCTAAAATTAAGATAACTGCAAGAATAGTTGCCATAATGGCTTTTAGATAATTTGGGTGAAAATTAATTTGAAGTGCTAGTGCAATAACTGTCTGATAAATTATTCCCGCAATAATAATCCAAATCATCGGTGATATAAGTCGTATTTTAGAGGCAAAAGTAATTCCTAAAATGCTCGTTGCAAAACCAATAACAACAATCCCGCTCGTCATTCCAATATCTACAAAAAATTGATTTTGCATAATTAGGCAACCACAAAGTGATGCCAAAGCATTAGACACACTAAGTCCTACAATTTTGCAAAGGTTGATATTCCCACCCATAGATGTAACAAATTTGCTGTTTGTTCCAGTAGCACGAAGTAACATACCAAACCTACTCCCTAAAAACCAACGTAAAGCTAAAAATACAATGGTAACAATAATAAGTGCAATAAACACTTTTTGCAGGTTTATATCAAAAAGGCTAAGCTCATTAAAAACAGTTTTCTTTCGTGCAATTGAAATATTTGATCTATGGCTCATGATTACCATATTGACAGTGTAAAGTGCAGTAGTAGTGATAATCGAAGCAAGCAGATCCTTAATCTTCCCACAAACGTGTAATAGCCCTGTTGTTAGTCCTGCTAATGAACCTGCTAAGATAGCAACTATGCACACTAAAAGTGGATTTGCCCCTGCATTTATGAGTACTGCCCCCACAGTTGCACCCAATACAAAAGAACCCTCAACCGTTAAATCAGGAAATTTCAACAAAATTAAAGTAATGTAACACCCAAGTGCTAGCAACGAATATATCAGTCCTTGTATAAGAATTGTATAAACCATAATTTGATCATTCCTTTCTCACAACTAGATGTTGCATTTAGTTAGTTGTGGTATTCTCGAAGCCATTCAATTAATTTTGAGATTCATCGAATGACTTCGAACTTACAATACATTTTTCTCTTCTCCACACACCGTCAAACACTTTTGAAAACTGGGTATTAATTACTCAACAAAAGTAGCATCCTCGAATTTGCTAATATCAATATTTAGCCTCTCAGCAGTCGTCCTATTGATTGCCAATCCGCTACCCTTTGCATTTTCCACAGGTATATCACTTGCTTTGGCTCCGTTTAATATCTCAATTGCCTTCTCACCCGCCGTTCTTCCAACATCATAATACGAAAGTGTAACCGCACCTAAGAAACCTTGCTCAACAGATTCTTTAGTTGATCCCACCACGCTCTTACCTTTTTCCAACGCTTTGCTAACTATCAAATCATTAGCAGGCGAAACGGTAGGCGTATAGAAAGATGCCAAAATGTCGCAATCGCTTAAAACTTTATCTAATGCCAAAGGTATTTCGCTGCTTTCAGAAATTACTACTGCTTTTGGAGTTAATCCTCTCTCAATGAGCTTATTCTTAAATAAATTATCATATATGTAAACAGCATTTGCTTCTTTACTTGAATATATCATCCCAACGCTTGTAGCATCAGGAGCAATCTCCTTAATAAAATCAATTATCCCATCTAAATCCTCAACATCTGTCAGCCCTGTTATATTTTCTTTACTAGAATTTTCCTTATCAACGAAAATCCCTCCAGCAACAAAATCGGATAGTGGAGCAGCTACTATTGGAATCTGATTAT
>JAISES010000187.1 GCA_031263965.1 Prevotella sp.
TTTTGGATGGAATTTATATTTCCGGATTGTAATTGCAGATTATAGTTAAGGATATTAACCCTGACTTTGTCCAGTATCTCGAAAATGTTATATTTTTCGCCTGTTATCTGTTTCAGCGAAACAGGGTTAGGCGCATCACTGACAAACAGAGTCTGGTTTATGTTGATGCCGATACCTGCTATGGATTGCTTGATGTAGTCGCCTTCAAGCACATTCCCGACCAGAATTCCACAAATTTTTTTCTCTTTCCAATATATGTCGTTCGGCCATTTAATGGTAATATCTTCAGTATAGTTTAAGAGGCATCCGGCTACGGCTAATGAAACAACCTGTGAAATAATGAATTGTTCGTTCGCTTTTATTTCCGGATAAAGGAGTATGCTGAATAACAGGTTTTTCCCCTTCTCCGATTCCCACTTGTTTCCACGCTGGCCTTTTCCTGCCGACTGGAAGTCTGACCAAAGTATGGTATTTTCTTCCTGCGGCTTTTTCTTGTTTATTTCGGACAAAGCGTTATTTGTAGAGCCGCATTCTTTGACATGAATTATACCTCGATATTCCTCTTTCTTTTTTTGCGGCAGCTTTTTTATTACCTCATCCACCGAGTGTTGTATCAGTTCCTTAATCAGATGATCGGGAACATCACTTTCTATATAAACGGCATTCCACATATCGGACGCTGTATGATCGCCTTTTGTTATTCCACTGTACCGTTCTCTTAATTCGATACTCCTTTCAGGGTCGCACTTCATGCTGATTCGGAATTGACCGTCCTTAGGATTCAATGATACATAGGCGAACATCTTTTCCATAACTTTGAAGACAAGGACATATTCATCGAAAGGAAAACTTTCCGAAGCTCCCTTTACAGACAGACAAAATTCCCTTGCTTCTTCTATGTTCATAATATTCAATTTACCGGCGCTAAGAATGCATCGTCGATATGCTCGATTTCAAATTTCTGTCCATTCCAGATGACGGCTACAACATCGAATCGGGCGGGACGTTCTATATCATTCACATTCAGATAAAAATCGGCTGCTTCTACTATCCGCTTTATCTTTCCTTTCGAAACTGCCTCTTCGGGATTTCCCCACTGGCCCGAACTTCGGGTTTTCACTTCTACGAAGATAATAAACTCATCGTCTTGTGCAATAATATCTATCTCGTATTTTTCATAAACCCAGTTTCGTTCCAGTATCTCATAACCCTTTTGCCGGAGATAACGTACTGCGGCATCTTCGCCCTTTTTGCCTAATTCGTTATGTTGAGCCATATTTCTTTAATGTGCTAATATGAAAATGTGCCAATATGCTAATACAAACGTTAGTAGATATTTTTCTTATTCTTATCATAAATAGGCACAAGGTTCACCGTGTCTTCCGTCAGGCAGTATTCAACCGAGTCTTGCAGGTTGTTGGCTCCTAATCGTTTAATATGCTCCGTATGGTTAATATAATTTCGTAAGCCCGGAGTTGCATCTCTCCACATCGCAAGAGCTATTTCCACGGCATCCGATGCATAGGTGTAACCCTTATCCAATAATCTTTTGGCAACGGCTCCCGCATACAATGTATCTTCTATGTTGAAGCGGTTGTTCCATCCTGCGCAGAGAACAAGAACGTCCTTTTGCGCAGCGATGCAAAAATCTGCAACAGCGCTGATATTTGAAAACGCCCCTATAATAAGGGTGTGCGAATCGCTTGCCGCTTCAATGGCTTGCGTGCCGTTCGTTGTAGTAAAGACAATATCTTTTCCTGCCACTTTTTCGGGCGTATAGTCGAACGGCGAGTTCCCAAAATCGGCAAAGCCGCAACGCCTGACATTTCGCTCTGCTCCTACCGGAAAGCCTTTTTCTTTGTAAGCCAGGGCTTCCTCGATGGATGCCACAGGTATGATGCTTCTTGCTCCGTTTTTTAAAGCAGCGCACATTGTCGTTGTAGCCCTGAATATATCCACGACAATGACTATGCGTTCGGCATTGTTGTCAGCATAACAGGGATACAAAGCCGGAGAAAAGCAAATGTCTGTTTTCATTCTTTCAATGCGGCCTTTATACGGGTTAGTTTCACCATTAGTCCTTCCAACTGATCGAGAGGAAGCATGTTTGCTCCGTCCGATTTGGCATTGGCGCAGTCGAAATGGGTTTCTATAAACAGCCCGTCCACACCTGTTGCAATACCGGCCTTACACATGGTCTCTATAAGTTGGGGTTGTCCGCCTGTCACACCAGATGCCTGATTCGGTTTTTGCAGGCAGTGGGTGGCATCGAGTACCACAGGGAAACCAAACTCTTTCATTTCGGGTATTCCACGGAAATCGACAACAAGGTCGGAATACCCAAAAGTTGTACCCCTATCCGTAATTATTACATTATTATTGCCTGCGTCTACTACTTTCTGTACGGCAAATTGCATCCCGCCCGGAGCCAGGAACTGGCCTTTTTTTATATTTACTATTTTTCCCGTTTGGGCTGCCGCTACCAACAGGTCTGTTTGTCGGCAAAGAAATGCCGGAATCTGCAAAACGTCTACATATTCGGCTGCCATAGCCGCTTCGTGTATTTCATGAATGTCGGTAACCGTAGGTATACCGAATGTTTCACCCACTTTGCGGAGTATCTTCAAGGCTTTTTCGTCGCCTATTCCTGTGAAGGAATCGACTCGCGAACGATTTGCTTTTTTATATGAGCCTTTAAATACATAAGGAATATTTAGTTTGTCGGTGATTGTTTTCACTTTTCCGGCTATGCGCAGAGCCATTTCCTCTCCTTCTATAACACATGGGCCGGCTAACAGGAAAAAATTATCGTTTATCAAATTGGATATGTTCATTTTTATTTTTATTGATTTCTTCGTTCTTAGAAACTGTTTGAATTTTAGCGAAAAAGATTATTATAAGATCTGATTGTTCAATTTATATGTTCTTTTTCTCCCGTCATTGCGAGGGTTTACCCGAAGCAATCCATAAAAGAACATTCCTGCTGGATTGCTTCACCGCAAGCGGTTCGCAATGACGAGAGTAACAGAAAATACCTATAAAAAAATCTACTATAAAATTCAAACAGTTTCTAAATAAAAGGAAGAAAGTGCGAAGGAACGCATTTCGGAATGTCGCAAAAAGGGAATAAATTTATTAAATAAAAAAGAGGAATGATTTACGGGTCATTCCTCTTCTCTTATTCTATTTTTTTACTATTTCTCTCTTATGATAATATTTATCGGAGTACCGGACAGATCCCAATTGTCACGGATGCGGTTTTCGAGAAAACGTTTGTAAGGATCTTTAATCCATTGCGGAAGATTACAGAAAAACACAAAAGTCGGCACCTGGATATTCGGCAACTGGGTTATGTATTTTATTTTAATATACTTGCCTTTATTTGCCGGAGGAGGCGTATGTTCAATGATAGGCAACAATACCTCGTTCAGTTTATGAGTCGGAATTTTAGTTTTTCTGCGGGCATAAACTTCTTTTGCTATTTCCAATACCTTCAGTATACGCTGCTTAGTTAGCGCCGATGCAAAAATTATTGGAAAATCTGTAAACGGCGCCAATCTGTTACGGATGGCCGCTTCAAAGGTTTTAATGATCACTTGCTCCTTATTCTCCACCAAATCCCATTTGTTTACACAAACGACCAAGCCTTTACGGTTCTTTTGTATCAGTGAGAAAATATTCAAATCCTGACTCTCTACACCTTGCGTAGCATCCAGCATCAACACACATACATCGGAATTTTCTATCGCTTTTATAGAGCGAATTACCGAATAATATTCGAGATCTTCGATGACTTTCCCTTTCTTGCGAATACCGGCAGTATCAACGAGATAGAAGTCCATACCGAATTTGTCGAACCGTGTATAAATAGAGTCGCGGGTAGTTCCTGCAATATTGGTAACAATGTTTCTTTCCTCACCAATAAGTGCATTTACAAAAGATGATTTACCTGCATTGGGACGGCCAACGATAGCAATACGGGGTATTTCTTCTAATGGCTCATCCTCGCTTTTTTTTGTAAATTTGGTCAAAATAAGATCCAACAGGTCACCTGTTCCTGCACCGTTTATTGCCGAAATATTAATAGGATCACCTAATCCTAACGCATAAAATTCCGCTGATTCGGCATGTTGCACAAAGTTATCAGCCTTGTTCGACACCAGAATTACAGGCTTTTTAGATCGGCGCAACATATTGGCTACGGACGAATCCAAATCGGTAAGCCCATTGGTTACATCTACCAGAAAGAGAATTACATCTGCTTCTTCGATGGCTATTGAAACTTGCTTATTTATCTCGCTCTCGAATATATCGTCTGAATTAACAACCCATCCTCCGGTATCTACAAGGGAAAATTCCTGTTTCCCCCACTCTACTTTTCCATACTGGCGGTCGCGTGTTGTGCCCGATGTTTCGTCTACGATAGCTTGACGACTTTCAGTCAGACGGTTGAACAACGTCGACTTTCCTACATTCGGACGGCCTACTATAGCCACTAAATTTCCCATAAAAATAATCCTAATCTGTAAATTTGTGCAAAGGTACGTTTTTTTTCGGACTTTATTTAAACAGAAAAGGCCTGCAAAAGCAAACCTTATCATTATAACATTTTTTCTTTTATTTAAAATACGAATCCCGGGTACAAACAATCAATGTATCGGCCTTGTTTTCCATACCTGACAATTTCTTAAATGGTGTATCCATCACAGCCTCTTCCACTGCGTAGGCCTCTTGAGATGGGCCCCGGAAACGCTGTATTGTACCGCCGTCTTGCTTATATGCTACATAATTTTGCCGGACAGTAACATTACCCGTATTTCCATAACCAAAATATTGCCAAAGCCCGTCATTGTAAATATACAACAATCCATTCTCAAATTTATACGGACTGCTTTCCGAAATACTCACCTGCCCTACCAAAATGCGGTTTGCATCAAATGAAATCATCGCATCTGTAAAAGACTCCATTACTGCATTGAAATATCTTACCGAGTCTACTTTCTTATTAACTAATACGCCTCCATTATCAGAACCTGCATATACTTCAAACTTAATATACTTCGAGTTCCTATATCGTAATGAGTTTGTATCATCGTTGTTTCCACAGGCATGAAAGAATACCGGAGCTAGTCCCAATAATAATATATTTCTAAAAAGATTTATTCTACTCATCATTGAAATAGATATTTTACATTACACCAAACGATAGTATCTCCATCTGCTTTTAAATCATCCAATGAAGTGTATTTAGTTAGCGGCAACGAAGCGATGTCTTTTTTGTAATCGAACGGCCGGTCAGATATAACTACGGTATCTCTATAAACATCAGGCGCTGCCACATAAGGATACATAACCAAACTCAACTGGCGGTAAAGACTGTCGCGATTATTTCCTATAGCAGCGAATAAATAAGCGCCATCCGTTTTTACAGCAAAAAGGGAATCATTACGGTAAGCATATTTTGAAACAATCTTCCATTTACTTTTCGATTTTGGATATCCATACGTTATCAAGTCTCCATTAAACTGGATACTAAGCGAATCATGAATCCGATGATTATACAGCCCGCGAAAATAGTACCGCGCCAATTCTGTCCTTTTCAGATTATTATATTGCACATTTACAGGACCGTCTGCCTCCCCTGCATATATAGCAAGGCCGGAAAGGTCTACATAACGGACTTTGTATATATAATCGTCCTCGCTATCATTACTACAACCGGCAAAAACAAGACAGACAAGTATAATCAGGCATACTATTTTTTTCATTTTCCACTTTATTTTCTGAGCACAAAGATAATCAAATTCCCTTTTTCTCCCGAGCCTGCATCGTTATTTATATATATCAAGTCCTGCAACAAAATAAATATCCCCGCCATCCGCTATTTCCAATGGCTCCAGTTTTAAATAACGGGCATCGATCTCCTTCGACAACGCTACATATTGTACCACAGGGTTATTTGCTATATTATTAAACATCGCATCAGATCTAAGCTTCGCCCAATTCTTACCATCGGCACTAATATAGAAATTATATTTCAATATATTGGAAGAGTGCTCTTCAGGCAGAGGAGTGTATGAAAAACTACTAAACTTGAAATTCTTACCCAAATCGATTATCAGCGGTGTATTCTTTTCTATTTTCAAGAAATTAACGCCGTTTTCACCCGCGATTGCGGATTCAAATGATTGAGGCGATATTAGCTTCCGGTCTTTTACATCTATTTTATTCTTATTTTCTACGGCTTTTTCTGTAGTTACAAGTTCGGGCGCATTATAAATCGCAAGGGTGCTGATAACAGGGCAAGCCAAAGCTTTAAATTCAATTTTTAGCTTCCGTGTAGATACGGCCGAGAAACGTAACATACGCTTATACCCTATTGTTGTTTCCTTGGCCAGATCTATCCAAGCTTTAGTTTTCGCATCCCAGAATTTAACGGTAAAGGATTCAACACGCTGCCCTGAAGGAATATATTCCTGCAAAAGTAACCTGTTGATAACTTGAGTCTTCTTCAGATCAATTTCAATTGAAGGATTTAATTCATTATCATTAGTTGTCCAGTAAGTATCATAGTTACTATCGAGCATATTGTATGCTTCATACCTATTCCGCGAATTTGGATCTTTCGCCGGGCTGCGGGCTTTTACCGAAGCCTTTGCTGCCAGGTTATCGGCAAAAGCGTTCTCTCTCGCCCTGCGAAACTCCATCAGACGTGTGGAATCGGCAGCATGAATGCGTCCACGGCGATCAGGAGGCACATTCAGCAATAGATTTGAATTACGTCCTATCGATGTATAATAGATATCCATCAGTTTTTCCACCGATTTTACTTTATCATCCGTATCGGGGCTATAAAACCATCCCGGACGGATGGAAACATCTGTTTCGGCAGGAACCCATGCTTCGCCCCCCTGCTCTCCTGTATTCAAAATTTCTGTAGGCGGAGCATCCCTTCCCGGACTAAATCCGGTTATATTTAATGTAGACCAGTTTGTTTTTCCTGCTACGCCCCGTTCATTCCCCATCCAGCGGCATCCCGGGCCCACATCGCTGAATATTATGGCCTGAGGCTGGTTACGATATACTGTTTCATGAAACAAATCCCAGTTATAGACCTGCTTCTTCCCGTCATGGCCTTCACCATTGGCTCCGTCGAACCATTGTTCAAAAACTTCTCCATACGAGGATAAAACTTCATTCAGTGTGTTTGCGAATATCTGATTATATTGAGGCGTACCATAGTCGGGATGATTCTGATCCCACGGAGACAAATAAACCCCGAATTTCAACCCATACTCGCGGCAGGCATCAGACAACTCCCTCAACAGATCACCTTTTCCATCCTTCCACAAGCTTTCACGAACCGTATGTGTACTATATTTGCTGGGCCACAGGCAAAAACCGTCGTGATGCTTTGCTGTAATTATTATTCCCTTCATCCCTGCTGCTTTAGCCGTTGCAGCCCATTGACGGCAGTCAATGCCGGTGGGATTAAAGACTTCCGGATTTTCTTTTCCATCTCCCCATTCCACATTAGTAAAAGTATTCGGGCCGAAATGGATAAACATATAATACTCCATTTTCTGCCAATTTACCTGATATTTAGTTGGCAAAACGCCATACGGCTTTATCCTGTTATTTTGAGCTATGGAAAATAACGGATACGTAAGAAGTAAAAGTAAAAAGGTGCTGAATCTTGTTTTCATGCATGTTTTTGATTAAAACCGCCTCTAAGGTAATTATTTTGGCTCAATTATGTAAAATAAAACGCCGCATGGTTATCCATACAGCGTTCTTTATCGATAAAAAAGGATGTTATTGCCTTGTAAAATAAAAAACGGTAATAGCTTTGGTCACTCCGCTATTCGGAAAATCGTGTGCTTTGTAATCCTCAGTATTGTCATCTTCTATTTTCAATGTATTACCGGATACTGTAGCTCCATATGTATCCGAATTTTCCTTATCTCCATTCCAGTACAAGGTAAGAGTGTTATCTTTATAGACATATGTTCCTTCTTCATTATTAGCTTCATTCGTATGGAATGTCTTAAAAGTATTATTTCCTAAGAAGGTTATTTTCGGAGAAAAATCCTCTCTTTTAAGTTGTTCTTTTATCCTATCTAAGTCGCTATTGGCGGCAGCATCGGCTTCAACTTTTGTAAAATTCCATGTACCGACAATTCCGTCCTCATTATTATCATCATTACTACATGATAGAAAAAATACAAAAAAAGTCGATAGAAGTAAAGTGAAAAATAGCTTGTAAGATTTCATTTAAAGTAAATTTAAGTTAATAATATTATTTTCAACAAATTTAGTATAATTTTTTATAATTGCAAAAAAAGCAAAAACGCCGCATGAATAATCATACGGCGTCATTTATTTATACAAGAAATTATCCTACTGAAACAAGGATAACCCCTTCCAACACAGAATCACCTTTATTCACGCAAACTTCTGTTATTTTACCATCCTGTGGAGCTTGTATGGCATTTTCCATTTTCATGGCCTCAAGCATTACTACAGTCTGGCCTTTCTTCACCTCATCGCCAACGTTTACCAATACATCGATAACGATACCTGGAAGTGGAGATTTCACACTACCTGCGCCGCCGCCCCCTGCGGGTTTAGTTGCAGGCGCCGAAGCTGTAGCTTTAGGCGCGGGAGCCGCAGTTGCAGCTACCGGAGATTTCACCGCCGGACGGGAAACAAGGGTAACTTCCTCATTATTTACCAACTCTACTTTGTAGTTAGCTCCATTTACGGCTACTTCAGCAAGAGAGTTATCCATTTTATTTACGGCAACTACGTATTCTTGACCGTTAATTCTATATATGAATTGTTTCATAATAATTTTTCAATTTTATTTTCTTGTTGGCATTTGAAGCATAACATTCCTTTTATCGGCCCAAGGCAAATAATCTTTCGACACATGTTTAATTGTCAAAACATTGCTCTCTACATCATGCTGATCCTGCATATCGTATATAGCCATTGCTATAGCTGCCAATACTTCTGCCGGTATATTTTGATCACTCATTTTTTTAAATTTTATAGGGATTACAGAGGCAAGTTATCGTGCTTCTTAGCAGGATTAATTTGCTTTTTAGTTCTCAATTGTTCCAGGGCGCGGATTACACGGAAGCGTGTATTACGCGGCTCGATAACATCGTCAATATATCCATAGCGGGCGGCATTGAAAGGATTACAGAACAATTTGTTGTATTCTTCTTTCTTGGCGGCAAGAGCTTCAGCCGGATTAGCTGAATCTTTAATGTCTTTTGCATAAAGAACTTCGGCAGCGCCATCGGCGCCCATTACTGCAATTTCGGCAGTAGGCCATGCATAGTTGATGTCTCCGCGAAGTTGTTTACAACTCATCACAATATGGGAACCTCCGTAAGATTTACGGAGAGTTACAGTTACTTTAGGCACGGTAGCTTCTCCATAAGCATAAAGAAGTTTTGCACCATGAGTAATTACACCGCCATATTCCTGGCCTGTACCCGGAAGGAATCCCGGAACATCGACCAATGTTACCAACGGAATGTTGAATGCATCGCAAAAGCGGACGAAACGCGCAGCCTTGCGTGAAGCATTGATATCCAGTACTCCGGCAAGATATTTAGGTTGATTTGCAACTACACCGACAGACTGTCCGTTCATGCGGGCAAATCCTACAATAATATTCTTAGCATAGTTGCCATGTACTTCAAGGAATTCCCCGTTGTCTACAACCGCGCCTATCACCTCGAACATGTCGTATGGTTTATTAGGATTGTCCGGTATTATTTCGTTCAACGAATCTTCCATTCTGGCAATCGGATCCGTACACTCTTTGCGTGGCGCTTCTTCCATATTGTTTTGAGGAAGGAAGCCGTATAATTGACGGATAAGAGCCAGTCCGTCTTCTTCTGTTCCTACAGAGAAATGAGCAACACCCGATTTTGTAGTATGAACTCCGGCGCCTCCCAATTCTTCCTGGGTAACATCTTCTCCTGTCACAGTTTTTACAACCTTAGGGCCTGTAAGGAACATATAAGATGTACCTTCCGTCATCAAGGTAAAGTCGGTAAGAGCAGGCGAGTATACCGCGCCGCCGGCACATGGCCCAAAGATACCTGAGATCTGGGGAATAACCCCTGAAGCAAGAATATTGCGCTGGAAAATTTCAGCATAACCGGCCAAAGCATTCACACCTTCCTGAATACGTGCGCCACCCGAGTCGTTGATACCGATCACCGGAGCGCCTACTTTCATAGCCATATCCATCACCTTGCATATTTTTAATGCCATAGTTTCGGATAACGATCCTCCAATTACGGTAAAGTCTTGTGCGAACACATAAACTAAACGGCCTTCGATAGTACCACAACCTGTAACAACACCATCGCCAAGGAATTTTTGCTTATCCATGCCGAAGTTTGTACTACGGTGTTCTACGAACATATCGAATTCCTCGAAGCTACCTTCATCGAGAAGGATAGCAATACGTTCGCGTGCAGTGTATTTGCCTTTTGCATGCTGAGCTTCTATTCTTTTTTCACCTCCGCCAAGACGTGCTTTGGCGCGAAGTTCTATCAGCTCTTTTACTTTTTCAAGTTGGCTCATGTTTTTATATTTTAAATTCTAAATTAAAGTCTTTACATAAAAATGACTCTGCCACATCGTGTAAGCAAAGCCATCTCCATTATTTTTTTGGAGTTTCACAAAATTCGGTAAGAACACTACCTGTAGATTTAGGGTGAAGGAATGCAATATCGAGACCTTCTGCTCCACGACGAGGCGCTTTATCTATCAGCTGCACACCTTTTGCTTCTACTTCCGCCAGGGCATTGGCTACACCATCCTGAACACACCATGCTATATGATGGATGCCTTCCCCTCTTTTTTCGATAAATTTAGCGATTGTACTGTCGGGACTTGTCGGCTCGAGAAGTTCTATTTTAGTTTGCCCTACTTTAAAAAATGCAGTCTTCACTTTTTGGTCTTCTACAACCTCGATACTATAGCATTTAAGACCCAACACGCCTTCATAATATGGAAGTTGTTCTTCGATGCTTTTTACAGCAATACCCAAATGTTCAATGTGTGAAATATCCATGATTTTATCTGAATAAAAAGTTATTATTTAGTTCGGCGCAAAGGTACTACTAAATAATAAGACAACGAAATTAATAGAGTAAAAAAACCTCAACTATACGCATAGTATCAAATAGTTTACAAGTCTACCGGATAAGTTTCTAAATGATTGTTTTCGCCACAGAAAGCATCTTGCACAAGCACTATTTCACAACTATAAACAACTACCCGTTTCGCTGTTAATTTAATATTAAAACAACAATATCATTAAACAATTCACAGCTTTTAATCCTTTACATTTTATATGGTATTATTGTCGCATCTTAGAAACAAGTTATCATGAGAATAAAAGACACTTTAAAATTAAAGGCAGGGGATATCTTGTACAGGGTTGATCCCCGTAAGTTATCGATTAAGGCATTCAGAATAAGCAGCCCTGATGAAGTGTATAATTTCACGACTACTACTCATGAAAATTTTTCTATCGAATGCGAAAAGAAGCGGTTCCATTTACCACAGGGCATACTTTCTTTCCCTTTTGAGTTTAAAGGACTATTATATTTTCTTTGCGAAGATGATGCCAACGGCTATATTAAAACTCAAATAGGTTTGTAAATACATTAATATAATAAAAGCGCTTCAGAAATCGAAGCGCTTTTATTTTTTTTATTATTACCTGATGTTACGTAGCGCAAGAACAAACCCAATGAAAAATATTAACATCACATACTCCTATTCTTTTTTCTGTGCAAGCAATCTCTGACTGCGCGCAGAAAAAGCACCACAAGAATAAAAAAACCGTTGTGACACATTCCTATACCTCTCTGGTAAGAAAAAAAGAACTACAAATATTTCTTGATGCATTTATCCTGAATATAATCCGTTTAGATATTCTGAATGAATTTTTTATTTATACCTTTGTTACATATATTAAGAACAATAAAGAATGTACGGATAGAAACATAACATATTGATTAAATCATAATGGGCTTTTAGCTTTTATTCTCACTAATCAGAAACCTAGGAAATTTCAGAGATTGTCCGAGAATAATGTGCGAGGGTTCACGTCTTCGGGCGTGAACTATTTGCGCTTATTTAGGACAAATGGTCATTCCTAGGTACCATGATTAGTTAAATAAGTATTCAGCAAATAGTTTCACGCCTTTTTGTTTTGCTTGTTTTAAGAGTTTATGAAGGTTAGCGCTCGCAAACCCTTAAAATTCATGGACAACAAATTTTCCCCCAGAGACATTCAGTCACAGACGATTGATTTTCTACGTTTTCCGCTTATTATCGGAGTAGTATTTATTCATAACACCGCAGCCGAGATTGTAATAAATGGGCAGGTATCCGGAACCGATAAGTATATGCCGGTTTTTGAATATTGCTCCACCCTCTTTTCTGATGTTTTAGGTACTATTGCTGTTCCTCTTTTCTTTTTTATGTCGGGTTTTCTGTTCTTTTTTAACCTTCAAAAATTCAATGTACATAGTTACAGAAACAAATTGCAATCAAGGGCAAAGAGCTTGCTTGTGCCATATTTGTTTTGGAACTTAGTTGTGTTCACTTTGTATTACGCTATGCAAAATATACCTTTGCTACAAGGTTTCACGAATAAAGAACTTGATTTACATCACTTTTTAAGCTATTTCTGGAACAATTCAGGAGAAATGAAGGAAGGATATTTACTTGAAATAAACACAAGTTCAAGAATGCCGATTGCTTATCAATTCTGGTTTATTCGCGATTTGATAGTTACTGTTATTCTAACGCCTGTTATTTATTTTTTATGTAAAACAGGGAAAATTTATGGGGTTGTTATACTTGCTCTTTTATGGTTATCAGATTGGTTGTTCAGTTTTACAGGATTAAGTAGTACGTGTCTCTTCTTTTTTACGGCAGGGGCATATTTAGGAATAAGTAAAAGAAATATAATAGAAGATTTTGGTAAAATAAGAAATCTATCTTTTGCGTTGTATCCAATAGTTGCAATCGCCGATTTGTTGACTAAAGAATATATTTTTAACGTATATATTCATAAGATAGGGATAATAACAGGCATTATCTTTTGTTTCAATCTTGTAGCATTTTTGTTGGCCAAAGAGAAAATCAGGTCAGTCCCATTCCTTTCGGCGGCTTCATTTTTTATTTTTGCTGTCCATGCTTTGTTATTAACTATTTTGCGTAAAATTTCATTTATGATTTTTCGTCCGGAATCCGATTTTACAATGACAAGTTTATATTTTATTAATGTTATCCTGACGGTTTTTATAACTTTAGGCATGTATTATATCTTGAGACGTTTTTGGCCGCGATTTGTGGCAATTATCACCGGCGGACGGTAAATCTCCCATCCAGGATAAACGTATTATACTCAAACAGAAATATATTGCAATTAAGTCTCTGCCAAAATCAATCTACTTGAATTGATATTTTTCGCAAACCAATTCTGTTTGAGTATAAAATTTTACATAAGTACTCCAGCTAAAAATCCTAATCTAATCTCGATATTTTCCCTGAGCCTGATATAGACTGATCTATCCGGGGGTTGCCTTTATACTTCACGCTTCCACTTCCTGAAATACTCACATTAAGATATTTTTGAGCCGTCACGAAGAAATCGCCGCTACCGGAAACCGAACAAGAAACCGTATCGGCTATAAGCTCCGCAGCCACAACTTTTCCGCTTCCGGAAATGCGGCTATCCACGCTTGTGGCTCTTCCTGCCACAAAAAAATCACCCGATCCTGAAACCTTTGTGCGCAATGTCCCGCAAATAAGCTCTTCGGCTGTTATATTTCCACTACCGGATACATGTATATCCAGGAAAGGAGTCTCCAGTTTCCCTTTCAATATGGCCTTTATAGAACCGCTGACGCCTAAATACTCCAATGTGGAAGAATTGGTATATATATTGAATTTTGTAGGGCTTATATTCTCTGAACTACCTATATGCAAAGTGCCGTCGCTTACTTCAACCCTCAGCAATGAATATATGTTGTCATCGGTTTCTATCCGCAGATACGGCGATCCGGGCTTTTGTTCATAGATCATCGTGGCGCCACCGCCAAAATCGATCCCTCTATAGTCGGGAATACTAACCTCATTACTTACCATCGTCCCGCTGCCTCTGACGGAGTTAAATAAACATGAATTTAAGGCCAAAGCTATTAAAGCAATACTGATTGTGTACAAAATTGATTTCATTTCTATCTTTTTTTATTAGCGCTTTATAGATATGACGCACAAGCTCCGGTTTAGTTACAATTATTCTTAAAATAATTCAGGGTCTGTTTAAATTTTTAACGAATATTTTGTTATAAGGACGAATTGTTTTATCGTTTACTTCTTTCTTTTTGCAAGAGGTATGTATTCCTTGATTTCTCCTGCATTCTTATATGCCGGACGAATAATACGTTTTTGCTTGAAGCTCAGCTCTTCTATACGATGTGCGCACCATCCGACTATACGAGCCATAGCAAACAAAGGGGTATAGATTTCTTGCGGCAAACCGATCATATCATAAACAAACCCGGAGTAGAAATCGACATTGGCACAGACCTGTTTCTTAATATTTTTGCCTTTCAATTCCATAAAATTGAAGATAGCGCGCTCTTCCAACAAACTCATAAAATTAAATTCATCCTCACGCCCTTTTTCTATAGCCAGGTCACGGGCCATTTCTTTCAGCAAGACCGTACGGGGATCGGATATTGTGTAGATAGCATGTCCCATACCATAAAACAAGCCGGTCTTATCATACGCTTCCTTATTTAATATTTTCACAATACAGGCATCTACCTCTTCTACATTTGTCCAGTCTTTTACATTCTTCCTGATATGCCTCAACATATCTCCTACTTTCAGGTTGGCGCCACCATGCAAAGGCCCTTTCAGAGAACCGATACCTGCTGCGATTGCCGAATATGTATCCGTTCCGGCCGAGCTTGTTACGCGAACCGTAAATGTGGAATTATTACCGCCACCATGATCGGCATGTACCATCATTGCCAGGTCGAGTATCTTCACATCCAATGGAGTATAGTTATGCCCCTTCATCATATACAGGAAATTTTCGGCCAGCGAAACATCCGGCTGCGGATGACGGATATGTAACGATTGTCCTTTGCTGTGCCTTAGGGCATTGTGCGCATAAGCGACAATAGTAGGGAATGTAGCAACCAGATTGAGCGACTGTTTTATGAGGTTTTCAGGAGATATATCGTCCGGATTTTCGTCGAAGGTATACAATTCGAGAACGCAACGCGACAAATAATTCATAATATCGTTGCCCACAAGGTCAAGGATGTGCATTACAATCTTTGAATTCAGATCCATTGTTTTACTCAGCAAACCCGTAAAATCGGCCAATTCTTTTTTATCAGGAAGATTTCCCGAAAGAATGAGATAAACAACTTCTTCAAATCCCAAACGGTTCTCTTTCTGCGCGCCTTTTACCACATCCTCGAGACTAATTCCGCGATATATTAATTTCCCCGGAATAGGATACGTATTGCCTTCGGAATCGCGATCATAACCGACAACATCGCCGACTTTAGTCAATCCCACTACTACTCCCGTGTGATCCTCATTACGCAGACCCCGTTTTACGCTAAATTTCTGAAAGAGTTCGTTATCTATATTACAAGTGTTGCATACCGTACTTGATATTTGCTTTACTATTTCGTTATTATTCAATCTATCCATGTATATATTTTTTAGTTATTTATCGAATATCAGATCACAGTTCATTTCTACTTTATTAATTTTCGCCCCCAGATTTTCATAAAAATTTATGGCATGCGTATTCCAGCCGGATACTTGCCAACGCAAACCGTTACATCCTGACTTTCTAGCATAAGAGATAACTTCCTTGATGAGCTTCGAGCCTACACCTTTCCCTCTAAATCCTTCCTTTATATAAAGATCGTCCATATAAAGAGACTTACCCGTCCATGTATAATAAGCATGAAAGAATATAACGTAACCTATGATTTTGCCACCATTTTCACGGGCAACAAGCCCCTGAAAATATTCTTTTTCAGACCTCATCTTCTCTACCGTATTAACCATTCGTTCAGGTAGCTTTTCGAAAGTCGCAAATTCAAGAAAGAGAGAGCATAGCTCTTCAAAATCTTTTTCTTCAACAGGATTTATAGTTACATTCATACCGGTTATATAGATTAATGGGCAAAATCATCAATTGTTTTATCTTCCTGCCATCTGTACTCTATGTTTTTTGCAATCTCGCGAGCCTTATCCAACCCTATAACATCTGCAACAAATCCTAAAGCCATATCTATTCCTGCACTGACACCCGATGACGTATAGTATTTCCCGTCAACCACCCATCTGGCTAATTCCACCCATCTAACATGGCCGGAATTGATCTTTACCCAATCGAAAGATCGTTTATTAGATGTAGCTCTTTTTCCATCTAACAGTCCTGTCTTTGCCAACAATGCACTACCTGTACATACTGTTACAACATATTTGCTTTGCTCGGCAAGAGTTCTTAGTTTATCTATAAACAAAGTATTCCCAACTTCTGTTCTGGTTCCCTGTCCTCCGGGGATAAACAATACTCCTTGAGGAGCAATATTATCTATTTTTTCGGTATTGATACTGACATTATCCAGATTAGACACATAATTGCCGTTCATGGAACAGAACTTGATCTTCCATTCATCAGTTTTCCCAAAGACCTCTACAGGACCAAAAACATCAAGTGTTTCAAAATTCTGAAAAAGTATAATATTGACTATCATATACGTTCTTGTTTCATAAAGTTCAATGCGCTCCCTGCCTTGAACCATTCTATTTGCAACTGATTATAAGTATGAGCGACTTCAATGGCTTCGCAACTGCCGTCCCAATGATTGAGATAAACAGTCAGGTTCTTGCCGGGGCGGAAATCCGCCAGCCCAAAGATAACGATCTTATCGCTTTCCCATATCTTACCGTAATCGTCTTTGTTCACAAAAGTAAGAGCCAGCATGCCCTGCTTTTTCAGATTGGTTTCGTGGATACGGGCAAACGATTTTACGATGATAGCCTGCACATTCAGGAAACGGGGCTCCATCGCCGCATGTTCGCGCGAAGAACCTTCCCCGTAGTTTTCTTCGGCAACGACAACCGATCCCAAACCTTCCGCCTTATATTTCCTTGCCAGCTTGGGCACGGCAATATACTCTCCTGTTTCGGTATCCAGCACTGCATTTGTTTTATCATTGAAAGCATTGACTGCCCCGATCAACATATTATCCGAAATGTTATCCAAATGTCCGCGAAAACGCAGCCACGGCCCTGCCATAGATATATGGTCGGTGGTGCATTTACCTTTTGCCTTTATCAATAAGGATAATGCTTTGGCGTCTTTGCCGTCCCATGCCGGAAAAGGATGTAATTCCTGTAATCGTTGAGAGTCCGGAGCTATTTTCACAATAATATGCGAACTGTCTTCAGCAGGAGCCAAATATACCGAATCTTCCATTTCATAGCCTTTAGGAGGAAGTTCGTACCCGTCAGGTTCCTGTAGCTTGACCTTCTCTCCGTTCTCATTCGGCAAAGTATCCGTCATCGGATTAAAACACAGGTCTCCGGCAATGCTCAGGGCTGCGACAATCTCCGGCGAAGCAACAAAAGCGTGGGTATTCGGATTTCCATCATTTCGTTTTGCAAAATTACGGTTAAAGGAAGTCACAATAGAGTTTGGACGTTCCGGATTCTCCGATTCCCTTTTCCACTGTCCGATGCATGGTCCGCAGGCATTTGCCATAATGGTTGCGCCAACCTCCTCAAACAAAGGCAATATACCATCCCGTTCGGCTGTATAACGAACCTGTTCCGAACCCGGATTGATAATAAACCGGGCTTTTACCTTAATATTTTTATTCTTTGCATCTTTTACAACAGACGCAGCCCTGGAAAGATCTTCATAAGAAGAGTTAGTACATGAGCCGATCAATCCTACCTCCATAACCTGAGGATACCCTTTTTCTTTTACAACCTTGGCTAACTGTGAAACAGGATGTGCGGCATCCGGTGTAAACGGCCCATTCACATATGGTTCGAGAGTGGATAAATCTATTTCGATTACTTCATCAAAGTATTTATCCGGCTCGTTCAGCACTTCAATATCAGGAGTAAGATAATCTGCCAATTGGTCTGCCAACCCTGCAACTTCCGTTCTGCCTGTAGCTTTCAGATAGTCCGATGATTTTTTATCGTACGGAAATATGGAAGTGGTAGCCCCTACTTCGGCTCCCATATTACAAATAGTCCCTTTTCCCGTAGCAGATAGCGATGCGGTTCCTTCTCCAAAATATTCGATAATAGCATTCGTTCCTCCCTTTACGGTAAGTATACCTGCCAGTTTCAAAATTACGTCTTTTGGCGATGCCCAACCTGAAAGCCGGCCTGTTAATTTGATACCGATCAACTTTGGCATTTTCAACTCCCACGGCATACCGGCCATTACATCAACGGCATCGGCGCCACCTACCCCGATAGCGATCATACCCAATCCTCCGGCGTTCGGCGTATGCGAGTCGGTACCGATCATCATCCCCCCCGGGAAAGCATAATTTTCATATACCACCTGATGAATAATGCCGGCACCCGGCTTCCAGAAACCGATACCGAATTTGTCAGACACAGCGCTCAGGAAATCATAAACTTCTTTATTCGTTGTTTTTGCAGTATTTAAATCCTCTTTAGCCGATATGAAAGCCTGAATGAGGTGGTCGCAATGCACCGTCGACGGCACCGCAACTTTTGTCCGTCCGGAATTCATCAATTGTAATAATGCCATTTGAGCTGTCGCATCCTGCATTGCTACCCTGTCGGGTGCAAAGTTTACATAATCCCTAACGCGTACATAGTCCTTGACAGATTCTTCTGGCGACAGATGGGCATAAAGGATTTTTTCACTTAAAGTCAAAGGTCTCTTCAATATCTCTCGAGCCGCTCTTACTTTTGACGGGTAAGACTTGTAAACCTTACGAATCATATCCATATCAAAAATCCGGTTTCTTGTCATAGTCTCTCTATTTAATTTATTTTTTCAGTTCTATCCATATAGCATTTCAGGGGTAAAGGCAAATTTAAGAAACTCTTTGAATTTTAGCGAAAAAAATTATTATGGGATTTGAAAAAAAACTTCTGCTATAAAATTCAAACAGTTTCTAATAAAAAACATTCCGTTGACAAATATGTTCATTTTTTCAATTCAACGGAAAAATCATTAAACCTGCATGTTTTAAAAAAGTCTAAGAATTTCAAGAGAGTGCCTCTTTTTAAAGGTTTTTCTTATTTTTGTAATCAAAATAGATTTTAGCATGAAGTATACCCTCATTATATTATTAATATTATCCGGCTCTTTTATCCATGTCAGTGCTCAAACATCGACAGAAAAACTGATAAGGCAGGGAGTCAGCCTTCATGACAAAGGGCAGTATAAAGAGGCTATAGAGTTTTACGAGAAAGCGCTGGCGGAGAATCCCAATTCCATGTCTGCCGTTTATGAGATGTCGCTTTCCTATCTCCAATTAAAAGATTACAGTAAAGCATTGAGTCTGAGTTCAAAGGTTATTACCGCAGGATTCCAGCCCTTGTTGATGGATGCTTATATAGTAAAAGGAACGGCTTTGGCTAATACCGACAAAATGGCTGAGGCCATTAAAACCCTGACTGAAGCTATGTCGCGATGCGGCGATGAATATCTTCTTCATTTTAATTTAGGTCTATGTTATTTCAATAGTAAAAATAATCCGATGGCTGTATTGCATTTACGCAAAGCCATCGAAATCGATGCTACACATGCCAGTGCATTCCTGTTATATGGCTATGCATTAAACGATATGGGAAGATGGCTTCAAAGTTTTTACTCCTTTCATTTTTTCCTGCTATTGGAACCAAATACCGAACGTTCAAAGGATGCGTTTAGCGAAATGTTGGACATTCTTAATGCAAAGCCGGATAAAGGGTCGGAAAATCTTTCGATGGAGGAAGGGATAGACCGTCAGGCTATTCAGAAGGAAATACAGAATATAAAAGCAAAGTATAGCGATAAAGACCAATATGACTTCTTTGTAAAGGCCTCCAAATTGATATTTTTCTCTTTAGCCCAGCTACAGAACGATACACAGAGCGGACTGCTTTGGTATTTCTTCGTACCTACCTATGAAGAGATATTAGGTTCGGGACACTTCGATACTTACTGCCGGTATGTAAGCGTAACCTATTTTCCGGAATCGCTTTCATGGTGGGACAAAAATAAAACTCAAGTAGATAACTTCATAGAATGGTTCGAACATGGGCAAAGCCAGATGGAAGAAGATGAAGAAGAGTTGGGTGATGATTCGGATTTATAGAAAATACGACGCTTAAATATAATGTCACAAGAGACAGAGAACAATCTTATAAAAAGGGTGCAAAATGCGGAGACACAACAATCCGCTTTTTCCGAGCTGGTAAAGGAATACAGCGAACCTTTATATTGGCAGGTACGAAAAATCGTATTGAGCCATGACGATGCTAATGATGTTCTTCAAAATACTTTTATTAAAGTGTGGACCAGCATCGATAATTTCAGAGGCGACTCGAAACTATCGACATGGTTATACCGCATTGCTGTAAATGAAGCGATTACATTTTTGAATAAACAACGGGCACAAAATAATATTTCGGTAGATGATGCCGATTCTTTCCTGCTGTCGAAACTCGAAGGCGATGAGCATTTTGACGGGGATGAGGCCCAACGAATGTTACAGAAAGCAATACTTACATTACCCGAAAAACAACGGATAGTATTTAATATGAAGTATTTTAATGAAATGAAATACGAAGAAATGTCGGACATCCTGGAAACCTCTGTTGGTGCGCTAAAAGCATCCTATCACCATGCGGTAAAAAAAATTGAAGATTTTTTATCAGTAGAGCATTAAACCTTTTGAACTAATTATAGTCTATTATTATAAAAGAGTTTTAAGTATAAAGTAATCATGTTGGATAATTTTGATAAAACAAAAAATCCGTTTAAAGTTCCCGAAAACTATTTTGAGGACTTTAATCGCAGCATAATGGAAAGTCTTCCGGCCAAAGAAAATAAAGCCAGGATTATTCCTTTATGGAAAAAGGTATTGCCCTGGACTACAGCTGCTGCTATATTCTGCGGAGTACTCTTTACGATCGGTGTTTTGGAAAAGAACAACACAACTGATCCTAAGGCGGCTATATCCCCGAACCTTTCATCTTCCCTCGAAGATGATTATTTCCTCTTTCTGGAGGACGAAGTGATAAAGTCACAATATAAAGAAATGGTATACAGTAGTTATTGACACCCTTCACTTATCAGTTGAACTGAATGGAAAAGAAAAAGCCTGTATCAGCAGGAATTATTAAGAGACGGTTTAAATTTTATAATCAACATACGGATATATCAAAAACAAGCATATGAAAGCAAAGAGTATTTTATTATTATTTTTGGTGTTTTGCTTCTCATTTTCCATAAATGCACAGGATGGCAAAAAAGGCTTCGACATAGAAGCCTTAAAAAAAGAAAAAGCCGAGTTCCTTAAAAAGGAATTAGACCTGACAGAAGCCGAAGTTAAAGCATTCCTTCCTTTGGAAGCAGAATTTATGCAAAAGAAATTTGCAGTAAACAGAGAAGCCCGGAGAGAAACACGGGAATTGAAACGAAAGGAAAATAAAACCGATGCCGATTATAAAAGGATCACCCAGTTAAATCTGGAATCGGAGCAAAGGGACACTCAGTTGCAGGTTGAATATTATAAAAAATTCAGCCAGGTGCTTTCTGCCGAAAAAGTGGAACGATACAGAACAGCCGATCAGAAGTTTAAAGAAAAACTTTTAAAAGATCATCAACAACGGGGAGGAGAAGGCCACAAGTAAAAATAATTAGCAAAAAGTTTGTTTTATTGCAAATAATGCATACTTTTGTTCCATAGAATGATTTTATATGAACAATAAAGCGCATCATCATCATTTTTTATTACTGCCAAAAGGTAAGTAACATATATTGGTGTGATGTTTGCAAAATATATAGGAAGAGCTTACCGGAATGGTAAGCTCTTATTTTTTTATAATATAAAACGGATATAATGGTATTAAGAATTGCAGTACAAT
>JAISES010000221.1 GCA_031263965.1 Prevotella sp.
GATAGCATTTCCGGTAATGTCATTATACTTTTTTTACGCTAATATAATCATTTCAAAGAACTCTTGAAGTTAATAAACTCAAAAATAATTAAATATAAAAGAACTTAACAGCCCTGCGCAGGAAGGGAGTTTGGAGCACGGCACGGACAAATGTCCGCGCCAGCGGGGGAAAATAGATCAGCTTTTTTTATAAAAATAAATTGCCTGATAATCATGATACGCTATATTTGTATTAATTAATATTTCTGATATGGATCTAAAGAATACTTTCGTTGTTTTGGTTATTGGTATAGCTATATTGTCTGGCTTTTCGGGAGTAGAAGCTCATATAATGAAAGCACAGGTGCAGGCCGGTGAAATATTGAACAGGAATACCGGGTATGAGAATACACCGTGGGGTAGTTTTCTGACGGGTAATCTGGAATTTCCCATTGATGAGAATACTGAAAAAACAATACAGAAGTATCTTGGAGACCTTCCGGAAATCGTACAGCAAGAATTACAATCCTTTATAATTACAAATAAATCTCTCTTTCCCAATCTTGAGAATCTTATGTATGGATTAGGTACTTTGCTGCATGAGGTTGCAAGGCAACAGTTTATAGATGGGAATGGCGTTAATATTACAAATAAAATTGTAGAAAATGAAAACTATACTCACGATGAAGCGAATCTGGATAAGATAGATGAGGCTGTGAAAACGTGGAAGGAATCATTGTTCAAGAATACTGATATTGCAATAGTAATTTTTGAAACTATTTATAATAATGCGAACGATCCTGTCCAAAAGGAAAAGATAGGAAAAGAACTTAGCGGGCTAAAGGAAAATTATCAAAGGCTACTAAAAGCGAGGGAGGAAAACAAAATATCAAAACAAGAACTTGAAGCATCAAAACAACAGTTTGAGGTATCAAAACGAGAAGCTTTTGAAAAAAGCTTAGATCTTTACCAAAGATATAAGAAAGATCCGAAACCAGGAATGGAAGAAGTATTATTTCAGGTTGCAGATAATTTCAAAAAACTTTCTCCTGAAGAATTATCTCTTGAAATAAAAGAGATGATAAAAGAAATGGATAAAATAAGAGCAGCAAAAAAGAATGCGTCTCAAAAGTAAAAAGAGCAATTGTTGTTTATGTATGATATTCAATTATTTAATACTCAATTAGTGCTTCCAGGGGATTGGCTTCTCCGTTGTTTCAAATTGGCATATTGGTTCATTATTAAATTCTTCACTACTAATTACTTACCTAAAATGGGACAAAATCGTTTCCTCCACCTTGTGCCGGTTGAAAGCCATTATCAGGAACAGAACTGTTTATTTTTGAAGAGAACCGCTGTCCTGCTCCAAAATTATAGTCGTCATCAAGGTTCTGGAAGCGGGCGAATTCACTTTTGAAACGCAGTAAAACATCTCCTGTAGCTCCGTTACGATGTTTGGCTATAATGATTTCGGCGAGTCCTATAAGGGAGTTTCCTTTGTCGTCTTCAAGTATCTTATAATACTCGGGACGGTGTATAAAGCAAACCATATCGGCATCTTGTTCTATCGCTCCCGATTCGCGAAGGTCGGATAGCTGGGGGCGTTTGCCTTCTGCGCCGGCACGTCCTTCTACCCCGCGGTTAAGCTGCGACAGGGCAATGATAGGTATATTGAGTTCTTTGGCCAATCCTTTCAGCGACCGCGATATCATACTTACCTCCTGTTCACGGCTGCCGTAATTCATACCGCTGGCATTCATCAATTGCAGATAGTCGATTATGATCAATTTAATTCCATGCTCGCGAACCAGCCGTCTGGCCTTTGTCCGCAATTCAAATACCGATAAGCTGGGGGTGTCGTCAATGAATAATGGCGCGTCGTATAGTTCTTTTATTTTAAAGTCAAGTTGTTCCCATTCATAAGGAAGTAGCTGCCCGTTTTTGATTTTTTCGCCCGGTATCTCGCATGTATTTACTATCAGACGGTTTACCAACTGTACATTCGACATTTCAAGGGAGAATAATGCGACGGGGTAGTTGTAGGATACAGCCATATTCTTGGCCATCGAGAGGACGAATGCTGTTTTTCCCATTGCCGGACGTGCTGCTATAATAACTAAATCCGAGTTTTGCCAACCGGAAGTGATTTTATCCAGGGGGGTAAATCCTGTTTGAAGTCCGCTTAAGCCTTCAGGGCGGTTTGCGGCTATTTCCAGCAGTTGTAAGGCTTCTTTAATTACCGGATTAATTTGAGTAACATCTTTCTTTACATTTCCCTGCGATATTTCGAATAGTTTGCTTTCCGCTTCCTGCATGAGGTCATCTACATCTGTTGTTTCGTCGAAGGCCTTATTGGTTACATTCGATGAGAAGGATATTAATTCCCGGGCCAGATATTTTTGAGCTATAATACGTGCGTGAAATTCTATATGGGCAGCAGATGCAACCTTATCCGTTAGTTGCGCAATGTATACAGGCCCGCCCACCATTTCCAATTCGCCATCTTTCTTTAGTTGTTCTACCACGGTAAGCATATCGACAGGCGCTTGTCTGACAGCCAGATTCACTATGGCGCGATAGATTGTTTGGTGGATAGTTTCATAGAAACTCTCAGGTTTCAGTATGTCGCTCACCAGAGAGTATGCATCTTTCTCAAGCATCAAGGCTCCAAGTATGGCCTCTTCGAGTTCCCTGGCTTGCGGTTGTATCTTTCCTATATCGGGTATTGATGTTGTTTCTTTAGGCTTTCTTCTACCCTGATTTTTATTTGTCTCTGACATTTTTTTGATTATTGAATATCAAAGATAACAGAAATAACGTTTGAAGAATATTTTAGTTTTGAACAGGGGTGTTAATAACTCATGTTACGCAAGACCGGAACAAACACATGAAAAAACAGTATTATTCCATATTATTTTTTCTGTGCGGAATCTTCGATTCCTTTTCTTAACTTTTTGCTTGACCAAAAAGTTACAAAAAGTCAAGGCTGTTGCCCTCGCCGACCCATCATCGCCTCGATGGCTAAAGGAAGCACACGGGCTTCGCCCCGCTTC
>JAISES010000226.1 GCA_031263965.1 Prevotella sp.
GAAGCGGGGCGAAGCCCGTATGCTTCCTTTAGCCATCGAGGCGATGATGGGTCGGCGAGGGCAACAGCCTTGACTTTTTGTAACTTTTTGGTCAAGCAAAAAGTTAAGAAAAGGAATCGTAGATTCCGAATAATAAATAGAACATATAAATCAGACTATGTTCAACGACTTATTTGCATGGTTTATAAATAGCAACTTGAGTTATATAATTCATCTTTCGAATATAAAATATGGGGTGTAACTTTTGAAGCGTACACCCTTTTGCGTTGTTATGAAGACTTCAATTTCAGAATTAAAAGAAACCAAGGCATATAAACAAGTGAAATTGTTTATTATTACATTTGCCCCTGTTGTTTTATTTTTTATTCCGGTTGCCTGGCTCAACCGGCAGCATTCTATCTGTTTATACAAGAATATAACAGGTCACGATTGTTTTGGGTGCGGAATAACTCGTGCTGTGTTATCTGTTTTACATTTTGATTTTGGCACAGCCTTTCATTACAATAAGATGGTGGTTATTGTTTTTCCTCTCCTTGTATACATTTGGGTTAATAAAATAGTGAAATTGATAAAGGAATTGAATGATAAGAGTAACTTAAAAGAGCTTTAACAAAAACGAATTAGTCGATTTTCCGAAAAGACATGAAATCTCCCGATAATCTGATAAATAATATTCTACAAAACAAAAAACACCAATTTTGGCTGTTTTTTGCTATTCTGGTTTTCCTTACGCTGTTTATGATGTGGTGTAACGGCCTGTCGTTTTCTTATCAGGGTTACGATTTCTATTTTCATTACAGGCGGTTGGATGTACTTATAGATGCTCTGAGGCAGGGTATATTCCCCAATTATATGGACTACTCCAATGTAGATGGTTATGGCTATTTTACCAAGGGTTTTTATTGCGATGTTGTCCTCTTGCCTTTTGCCCTTATAGGCCTGTTTACAAGCACATATATTGCTTACGATGCGATGATATTTACAATGACCGTATTATGCGGTGTGTTTACATATCATGCTGTCAGGGTCATATACAAGAGTTCGTATGCTGCCTCTACAGGCGCTATTCTGTACACTTTCGCCATATACCGTCTCTACGATGTATATCAGCGGGCGGCGCTCGGAGAAGCGCTTTCTTTTACCTTTCTTCCTCTGATTTTCTTAGGGCTGTATCATATCATCAAAGGCGATTACAAAAAGTGGTATATACTTGCTGCCGGTTATAGCCTGCTTATTTTCACGCATGTTATTTCATCTGTATTGATGTTCGTCACATTACTTATCATACTGATTATATACTACAGGCCGATGATAAAAGAACCTGAGCGGACAGGTTATCTTTTCCTTGCAGGTGCTGTTACGGTGGCAACGACAGCTTACTTTATTTTTCCCGCTGTCGAGCAACTTACATCCAATACTTTCCTCTATAGCGGCGCAGGTGCGGCCGGCTATGGTAAAGCAGGTTTCGATCTGGTCTTCTGGGGACTGGTTAGCGGTATTATTTATCCCGATAAGGCTATCTGGTCGGGAGTAGGCATCATGCTCATATTGGTTATCTCCCTGCGGTTATTTATAAAAAATAAAAAATCAGACGCGCTAAAGAGTGTGAATATAGGGGTAATGATAGGCATATGCTTTATTGTAGCCTCATCAAGGATATTCCCGTGGGGAACTTTTCCTTTTTCCCTGATAGGCTTTATACAATATCCGTGGCGGCTCTACGAATTTGCCAGTTATTTCTTCGCCATAGCAGGAGCTTATTATCTTGCACAGTTGTTTGTAAAAAATAAGTTCAGGATAATTGTTTTTGCAGTAATCGTAGTGGCTACAATGGTTACCGCCTATATACACAGCGAAAATTATAAGCATCTCTATTCGATAAAGGCCCTCCAGATATATCCGGGCGATTCGGACGAAAATCCGGCATTCGGCAACCGTTACCATCTGATAGGAGGAGAATATTTTCCGGAACGCATACTATCCATAGATTATATTTACTACAGGGGTGAAAGGGTTGAGTTTAAAAATGAGGACACTCAAATTTCAAATCTCAGACGAAACAAAAATGTGACAAGTTTCGATGCCGAAATTCATTCTCCCGATAGTCTGTCACTTCCGCTACTTTATTACAAAGGTTATCATGCTACCCTGAATGGAGTGGATTTGCCTGTGGAGCAGAGTCCGGCAGGCCTGGTGCAGGTCGCTGTGGACAAATCGGGTAGGGTAGAGGCTTATTATAAAGGAACAATGATACAGTGGCTGAGCTTTTATATTTCAATAATCAGTATCTTAGCGCTTTCAATCTTCATTATCCGGTCAAAGAAAAAAGGACATGAAACGAACAGATAATTTGTTGGATCAGGTTGCAGCTAACAGGAAAAGCCATTTCCGGCTGTTCCTTTCCGTGTTGCTTGTTCTTTCGCTATTGATGATGTATTTCTACAATCCCCTTCAACCCGGGCAGGATTTCTTTTTCCACTACAGGCGTTTGCAAGCTTTGATGGATGGAATGGGAACCGGTCCGTATCTTATCTATCTCGATTACGGTGCTATGGATGGCTATGGCTATTTCGCCAAGGCCTTTTATCCCGATTTCGTACTGATTCCTTTTGCGTGTATAGGCAATCTTACAAGCATTGAGTTTGCTTATCAGTTTATGATATTTACTATGACTATTTTATGCGGGATATTTACGTATATATTTGTAAATAAGGTGTATAAAAACAGCTTTGCCGCTTCTGTGAGCGCATTGCTGTATACTTTTGCCGTTTACAGGTTGCTGGATATATATCACAGGGCAGCGATAGGGGAGGCCCTTACCTTTACCTTTCTGCCTCTTGTCTTTCTGGGACTGTATCATATCATCAAAGGCGATTATAAAAAATGGTATATCCTTGCCATAGGCTTTAGCCTGATGATACTGACGCATCTTATCTCATCGCTGTTGCTGTTTATTACTGTGCTGATATTCTTTGTTATTTATTATAAGCCGCTATTCAGGGAGCCTCAGCGTGTCCGTTGCCTTCTATTGGCCGGAGCGGCAACCGTTTTTATTACTGCTTACTATACTTTCCCGATGATAGAACAGATGGCGTCGGGCACTTTCTATTACGAAAGCCGCGACCTGATGTCGAAAACGCAGGACTCTGCCCTGAAAATGAACTGGATTGTCTGGGGACTTTTCTCGGGAATTATTCATCCCAGGCAGGTATTTATTCCGGGAACAGGGTTGTTGCTGACATGTGCGGTTGCTTTGCGGCTCTTCGTTTATGGAAAGTCGAAAGAGCTCAGAAGCGCTGATATATTGGTTATTTTAGGTTTAGCCTTTGTTTTTGCTTCTTCCTTTTTATTTCCATGGTCTATATTTCCATTCAATAAGTTGAACTTTATACAGCTTCCGTGGCGCCTGTTTGAGTTTTCCACTTTCTTTTTTGCCGTTGCCGGAGGTTATTATCTTTCGCAGGCATTTAAGTCAAGGAAACGTCTGGCTGTTGCCGGATTTTCAATCGTAATAGTAATCGTATCAGTGATGGCAAACGATGGCAAACTCTATCAGGATGTGCGTTCGAACCGTCCGATCACACAGGTAGCGGCTTTGGAAAACGATTACCATCTGGGCGGGTTGGAATATATGCCGGATAAAGTTCCTTCGCCTGAATATATTGCACAGCGAGGCGATAGGGTTGGGAAGAAATATGAGGATACAAAAGTTACGTCTTTCAGAAAGGGAGGCGTTACCGTTCTGGATATAATAACTTCCGAACCCGAAACACTCGAATTACCGCTTTTGTACTACAAGGGCTATAAAGCTGTATTCAACGGTGAGGAGATACAGGTTTCGGAAAGCGGAAATGGTTTGGTGCAGATTCCTGTCGAAAAATCAGGTTCAGCTACAATATATTATGCTGGAACATTCATACAAAAATCAGGTTACTATATTACTCTTATCAGCATAATCGCATTGTGTGTGTTTATCGCTTTGCAAAGACGAAAAGTGTTATGAGTGATGAGTTATAACTGATGTTTTATCACAGAAGGGCACGGACAAATGTCCGCGCCAGCGGGGGCTTATTTTGCCACGGAGGTGTTATTCTTGTCGTGCTTTAGCTTTGAATGATTCGATATTAAAACTTTATATATACAAAAAATGAGACAATTTAACCTGATAACAGACAAAATAGCAGCAAATAAGAAGAGCCATTTCCGGTTGTTTTTCGGTTTGTTACTGGTGTTGTCGATGGTTATGATGTTTCTTTATTCACCTATCGAGGGTGGGCACGATTTTTACTATCACATGCGCAGGATGAATGCCCTGACAGATTCGCTGAGGAACGGCACTTATCCCATCTATCTGGATTATGGCGGCATGAATGGTTACGGCTATCTGTCCAAAATATTTTATTGCGACTTTCTGTTACTTCCTTTCGGATATATTGGGATTTTCACGGATGCCGTATTTGCATATAAGTGCCTTATTTTCACTGTTACAATGCTTTGCGGAATATTGACATACCATACCGTGAAGGTTATCTGTAAGAGTTCTTTTGCCGCTGCTGTGGCATCGTTGACGTATACTTTCGCCATCTACCGACTGATAGACGTTTTCCAGCGGGCGGCATTGGGTGAATCCATTTCTTTTACATTTATTCCCATTGCCTTTCTCGGTATTTACTATCTGCTCAGGGGTGATTACAGGAAATGGTATGTGCTTGCCATCGGGTTCAGCCTGCTTGTATTTACACATGTGATCGCTACGTTCCTGATGTTCCTGACCATGGTTATTATTCTGGCTGTCAATGCAAAAAAGCTAATCCGCAACCCGAAAATATTTTTCTGCATGGGGCTTGCCGGAGTAGCGACGCTGATCGTTACGGCCTATTATATCTATCCTTTCCTGGAACAGGCAGGAAGCAGTACATTCTATTTCCGGACACGGACAAACGACGGTTTGTTTTATGGTTCTGCAATGCCGATAGGCGATATAATGGGAGGCATGCTAAGTGCATTTCCTTCTCCGGATAAACCTTATCTTCCACGAATGGGATTGTTGCTTACTTTGGTTATATTACTCCGGGTATTCTTGTTAAAGAAACTTCCCCGCTTGACGCATGTCGATATCGGTGTACTGATCGGGCTTCTCTTTATCCTGTCCGTATCATTCAGGTTTCCGTGGCATGTTTTTCCGTTCAATCAATTGACTTTCATACAATTTCCGTGGCGGTTTTACGAATTTTCCACATACTTTTTTGCCGTTGCCGGAGGCTATTATCTGTTGTTGCTCATTAAAACGGATAGGGGGAAAATATTGGCATTGGCGGTAATTGCAGGATATACGTTAATACTGTTAATTACCGACAGCAAAAACTTTAAGATTAATGCGGCTGCTACCGGAATGAGCGAACAGACCGGTATGGCTAACAATTACAATATGGGCGGTTTGGAATACTTTCCCGCTAAGGTTCCTTCGTTGGAATATGTTGTGGAAAGGGGTGATTCTATCAAAACCATTTATGAAGATACCCGCGTAACTAATTTTGAAAGGAACGAAGGAATAACTTCATTTGATGTGGAAATACTCCATCCGGAGAAACCGGAACTGCCAATATTCTATTACAAAGGTTATGAGGCAGAACTGAACGGCAAGGTTATCCCTTTGGAGGAAAGCGATAACGGACTCATTCGGATTCCTGTCGGTCAATCGGGGAGTGTTAAAGTATATTACAAAGGTACAATAGTTCAGAAAGTGAGTTGGTATATTACCAATGTGAGTATCTTTGCATTGTGTATCTATATTTTTGTACGGAAAAAAAAGAAACGATCTTAAAATAGATTATTGTATGCAGAAATTTACCAATATTGACTTTATCTACCCTGTCTTTTTGCTGATCTTTGGTATTGTTATGATATTCAATCCGCGCACGGTGATGAGAAAAGCCAAATATGACGAGGAAAGCCTGAAGACCGAATCCTGGGTAAAAAAGCTTGGAATAGGATTTTGTATATTTGCCGTTGCATTTGCTGTTTACATGTATTTCAGTCTGAAAAATGCTTGATAGCTTTGCCGGATACGGCTATGCAGGCCTTTTTCTGGCATCCTTCCTTGCAGCTACCATCCTTCCCCTGGGTTCGGAGGTTGTTTTTGCGGCATTATTGGCTGCCGGTCTGAACGGATGGGCCTGTGTCGTAGTTGCTTCTGTGGGAAACTGGCTTGGAGGAATGACTAACTATTATCTGGGACATCTCGGGAAAATAGAATGGATAGAGAAATACCTGAAAGTAAAAAGGGAAAAAATAGACAAAATGCAGCATTGGCTCGAAGGAAAAGGGGCCGTGATGGCTTTTTTCAGCTTTCTGCCGGTAGCCGGTGATTTGATCGCACTCGCTTTGGGTTATATGCGGGCAAATGTTTATATTGTGAATATTGCTATGTTTTCAGGTAAATTTATACGTTATGTTCTGATTATGTACGGTGTAAGCCGGATCATATGATAAAAAAACAGGAAGATATGTCAACTATATTATTTCATGAAATAGTTTTCGGGCCTATTCACAGCCGCCGGCTCGGCTCGTCATTAGGAATGAACTTACTACCCTATGACGGGAAATTATGTTCTTTCGATTGCATTTATTGCGAATGCGGTTACAATGAAAATTTCAGGACAAAAACAAAGCTGCCGGCACGTGAAAATGTGAAGGCGGCATTAGAAGATAAATTATTACAATTGCAAAAAGAAAATACATCTATTGATGTTATTACTTTTGCGGGAAACGGAGAGCCGACTTTGCATCCTCAATTTGCAGAAATAATAGATGATACGATAGAATTGCGCGACAGATACTATCCCAATGCAAAAATAAGTGTATTGTCTAATGCTATGCATGCGGGGAAGAAAGCGGTTTTCGATGCTTTAAAAAAGGTGGACAACAATATCCTTAAACTGGATTCGGCTAATCCGGATACCGTAAGGCTCATAGATCGCCCCAATGCTCCATCTTACACTATAGATAAGCAAATCGAATTGTTTAAAAGATTTGAAGGCAATTTTATTATGCAAACCATGTTTGTGAGAGGCAGCCACAAAGGCAAGACAGTAGACAATACGACAGAAGATGAAGTATCAGCCTGGCTGGAAGTAGTTAAGGAAACGAATCCTAAAGAGGTGATGATATATACTATCGACAGGGAAACTCCTGAAAAAAACCTTGAAAAAGTTCCGTTGGAAGATCTGAAGAGGATAGGGGAGAGGGTAGAAAAATCAGGAATAAAAGTAAACATTGCAGGATAAGAAATTTCTTTCATACATCGAAAAGATCTGAACTAAGAAACTGTTTAAATTTTAAAGAGTTTCTATGATCAGTGATATAAATTCAAACAGTTTCTTATATCTTTATGCTCAATAAAACAAAAGCGCGATGGATGTAAAAATAGAAGCAAGCTGGAAAGAACAGTTGAAAAACGAGTTTGAGAAAGATTATTTTGTAAAACTTACCGATTTTGTCAGGAACGAATACCGAACCAAACAAATATTCCCTCCGGCCAGATTTATATTCAACGCGTTCGACCACACGCCCTTTGATAAAGTAAAAGTAGTAATTCTCGGACAAGACCCTTATCACAATGACGGACAAGCACATGGCCTGTCGTTTTCCGTGCCGGATGGCATTCAGCCGCCGCCTTCACTCGTAAATATTTTCAAGGAAATAAACCGTGACCTTAACATTCCTGTTTCGCAATCGGGAAACCTTACACGATGGGCAAACCAGGGAGTAATGCTGCTTAATGCTACACTTACCGTACAAGCTCATACGGCAGGCTCGCACCAAAAGAAAGGCTGGGAAGAGTTTACCGATGCTGCGATCCATAAATTAGCCGAAGGGCGCGAAAACATCGTCTTCATACTATGGGGTTCGTATGCTCAGAAAAAAGCCGCTTTCATCGATGGAAATAAGCATTTAATACTAAGGTCTGTACATCCGTCTCCGCTATCGGCTCATAATGGATTCTTCGGGAACAATCATTTCAGCACGGCAAATAAATATCTCGCATCGAAAGGTATCGCGCCGATAGAGTGGTAGAGCTAATTTGAAAATATGCCAATTTGAAAATTAGCAAATGAATTATATGGAAATCAATAATTGAATATTGTTTATTCCTCCTCTCGTCATTGCGAACCTGCAAGGTGAAGCAATCCAATGACCCCACCCCAGCCCTCCCCAAAAGGAGAGGGAGGCTTTTCCCCCTATCTTCGTGGGAAGTAAAGGGGGCTTCGCTACGCTCGCAATGACGAAGTTATTGAGTTCTTTTGAATAAGCACTACTTAATTTTCAAATTGTTTAATTCACTTCGTCACTTCATCTATCAGGTAAAAAATCGATTTGAAGTTAATGTTACTATATTCGCTCATGCCGATCTCGCACGTACGGCTGGTCGAATAGCCGTCCTTGCAACTTGAAGGTATCTGCTCGTTCAGATGTCTTTGCCCATGTTTATTCAGCTCAGGATATGTAAATCCTCTGTCTCCGGCAAATCCGCAGCAGTTACTTTGTACAAAAGCTACCTCTTTAGAACACATCCTGGCCAATTCCATCAATTTGGCCTCCATGCCTATTTTTTTCACAGAACATACAGGGAAAACAGTCACTACCTCGCGAGGTTGTTTCACTTGTAGTTTAGGCATCACAAAGTCGAGCATAAACTCGACAGGGTCGTATATCTTCAGATTTTTATTCTCATACGCCTCATGGAATGTGTAGAAACAAGGACTCATATCGAACAGCACAGGATATTTTCCGCCTTCCGATGCCTTGAGCAGAGCTTCTTCCAGTTCCTTCGACTTACGCGCGCCTTCTTCTTTCAATCCTTTACTACTGAAAGCCATACCGCAGCACAGACTGTTGATCCCCTCCGGATAAATAATAGTGAAGCCTGCGCGCCGCAACAGTTCTTTTGTTTTTTCTGTCAGTTCGACATCTTCTTTCCCGTACCCCTTCGATTTGCCCATCGAGCGGTTGATGCACGAAGGGAAGTATACCACCCTGTCGGGCTGCCCTTCGTTTACTATGGCATCTTTTATTTTGCGTGCGCCTTTCGGCATGTCTTTGTTCCATTTCGGTATGATTTTGAACGATAAAGTCCGCATAGCCGAAGCAATGCCGCCCATCAACGCATCACCTAATATGGTATGGAAGAAATGCACAAAATTGAGTCCTCCTCGCGCCATAGATGTGGTTCCCGCCATATGGTTTCCGATATATCCCGCTACCTTTTTAGCTGTGTACGAAGCTTCCTGATGGCGTATTCCTTTTACGAACTTGCCGGTGTCTATCTTAACAGGACATACGAGTCCGCACAAACCATCGGTAGCACAAGTTTCGTCGGAATAATATTTCGCATCGCGGAGCATTTGCTTCAACCGCGCCGGATCTTCGCCCGCAACTTTCAGCCTGGATATTTCGCGCGCAATAACGATCCGTTGACGGGGCGACAATGTCAGTCCTTCGGCTACACAGTTAGGTTCACAGAAACCACATTCCATACATTTATCTACAATCTCGTCCACAGCAGGAAGTGGTTTCAGGTTTTCAAGGTGTATTTCGGGGTTTTCATTGATGATTACTCCCGGATTGATCAGCTTACCCGGGTCGAATATATCTTTTATCCGCAGCATGATCTTATATGCTGCTTCCCCCCACTCCTTTTCCACGAAAGGAGCCATATTACGGCCTGTTCCGTGTTCCGCCTTAAGCGAACCGTCAAATTTATTGACCACAATATCAGCTAACTCATCCATCATATTGGCATAGCGCCGCACTTCGCTTGCCGTACTGAAATCCTGCGAGAAGTTGAGGTGGAGGTTGCCTTCCAGCGCATGCCCGAAGAGAACGGCATCATGATACTCATATTTCTTGAACAGTGTTTTCAGGGCGATACAAGCCTCTGCTAAGCGTGGAACAGGGAATGCCACATCTTCTATAATGCATGTCGTACCTGTCTTACGCAGCCCGCCAACAGATGATAATAACCCCTTACGGGCTTTCCAGTTGAAATTATATTCTTTCGGATCGGAAGTGAAACGGTATGGCTGGATAGTCGGAATAGATTTCACTGCTTCGCGGATAGAGGCTTCTTTAGCGTCCATATCCGTTTTTTCGTTTGCCTGTATCTCAACCAGCAACACACAAGCTGTTTCCGGCATAGTGCGGAAATAGTCCGGCGCATCGGGATCGTCCTCCACCGAGCGGATACTGTCCCTGTCCAGCAATTCCACAGCCGAAACCGGACTTTCACGAAGAAGCGGCACAGCTTCGCAGGCCAGTTCAATCGTCTCAAAGATCATCAGGGCGCATGCTTTATACTTTTCGTCGATAACGGTATGGTATGTCAGGTCGGAGATAAAAGCCAAAGTACCTTCCGAGCCTATCATCAGGTGTTTGATAATATCGAACGGATCTTCGTAATCCACCAAAGCATTGATGCTGTACCCTGTTGTGTTCTTTATCTTGAATTTATGCCTGATACGTTCTTCCAGAACACTATCGGCTTTGATTTTATCTCTCAGGTCTTCTATCCCTGCAATAATTTCGGGATGTTTTTCTATAAAATCCTTCTTGCTCTGTTCGTCCGCTGTATCTAAAACAGTTCCATCGTAAAGCACAATGCGTATGTCGGCTATTGTTTTGTACGAATTCTGAGCCGTTCCGCAGCACATCCCACTGGCATTATTGGCTGCAATCCCCCCTATCATGGCTGCGTTGATAGATGCCGGATCGGGACCTATTTTGCGTCCGAAAGGTTGCAGGTAAATATTTGCCCGCGCGCCTGTAATTCCCGGTTGCAATTTTATCTTCATCGCATCATCATCCAGGATCGTATATTTACGCCATTCGTGCGTAGCCACCATTAATACCGAATCGCTAATCGCCTGCCCCGAAAGGCTTGTTCCTGCCGCGCGGTAAGTTACAGGAATATTTAACCTTGCGGTTTGCCTGATTACTTCTATTGCTTCTTCCTCGGTGTGCACCTGTACTACTATTTCAGGGATCAACCTGTAAAAGCTGGCATCGGTACCATAGGCCAGAAGTTGTAGAGGATTTGTAATAATACGTTTCGGCGGTATTTTTTCAGAAAGAATATCTTTTAATTGCCGGTAATTAGCGGTTAACATAACAGTTTTTTTAGTTTTCGGTTATCATGTAAATATGCCGCAAGTTATAAAACATATTTGAGAATATCGTTCAAGCCGGTGGATAGAATCTTGCCGTTCGTAAAATATTATTTACTTTTGTTACTTAGAAACTGTGTCTTAAATTTTAGCGAAAAAGATTAAGTTCTGTAAAATAATCATTGCCGTATCTGGTTGTTCAATTTAGACGTTCATCTACTCCCGTCATTGCGAGCGGAACATAGTGTAGCGAAGCAATCCAGTTACTTCTCCCGAAGGGGAAAAGCCGGCTTTGAAACTCCCTCTCCTTTTGGGCAGGGCTGGGGTCATTGGATTGCTTCGGGTAAACCCTCGCAATGACGAAAGAAATTGAATATATAAATACGTCATTAATTTTTATTGATTACTTATTATATGATTGTAAAAATATTTAAATAGTTTCTTAAATATACAATTTTAATTTATGATTAAACATATTGTAATGTGGAAGCTCAAAGATGAGGCCCACGGAAATGACAAAGCGGCAAACGCCCGGCTGATAAAAGAAAAGCTGGAAGCCCTTGACGGACAGATAGAGGGATTGCATAAAATAGAGGTCGGGATAGATTTTCCAGGCGGTACTAATTTCGACGTTGCCCTCTACTCGGAAATATCATCGGAAGAGGCTTTGGATTTTTATCAGAATCACCCTTTACATCAGGCTTTACTCCCTTTCATCAGAGAAGCTGTAACCGACCGTAAGGCTGTCGACTATAAAATAGAATGACACAGGAAGATATTATACGTGATATTCGCATACGTTGCCGGCAAGCAATGAATGGGATAGTTTCTGCCGGCATGCGCAAATGGGGCCTGGACTACAAAATAAATTTCGGACTGACTATTCAGCAGATCAAAGATGTTTCGAAACGCTATTCGCCGGATGCTTCTCTTGCAGAAAGCCTTTGGGCCGGCGGGGATACGCGTGAACTCAAGATTATGGGTACTCTGCTATATCCCATCGATCAATATAGGGAAGAAACAGCGGATAAGTGGGTACAGGAGATAACCAATCAGGAAATAAGAGAACAGATTTGCTTCAACTTGCTTCAGGAGTTGCCTTATGCTGAAAATTTATCGATGAAATGGTCAAAAAATCAAGCGTCATCGATCCGTGCCACAGGGTATTGGCTTCTGTCCCGATTGATTTTATTGAAAAAAAGCAACGATATCTTTCCCGAATCGCTTGCTTATGTATGGGAGGATATTTTATCCGAAGACGCGTCTCTTCGGAATGCGGCATTATTGATACTAAAACATATTGGACGGCTATCAAAGAATACTGCTGAGGCTATTATGCAAAAAATACCGGAATTTCAAAAAAGTGAAGATATGCTGAAACAAGAAATTTACAACAGTCTCGATTTCGAATTCAGCTACTTCTTTGACAACTAAGTTTCTTAATAATAACATTCTATTATGGCTATATTATATCAAGCGGAAGATGTAAAGCTTCCTTCGATGAAAAGACGGAAAATTACCAATTGGATAAAGGCGGTAGCAGATTCTTACCGGAAGAAAACAGGAGATATTGCTTTTATATTTTGTTCCGATGAAAAGATTCTGGAAGTAAATAATCAATATCTGCAACACGACTACTATACGGATATCATCACATTCGACTACAGCGAAGGAGATGTTATATCGGGAGACATATTTATCAGCACAGATACCGTAAAAAGCAATGCCGGCCAATTCGGAACGGATTATGATACCGAGCTAAACAGGATAATTATCCACGGCATACTGCATCTTTGCGGCATAAACGACAAAGCTCCCTGCGAACGGGAGCATATGACCGAATGCGAAAACAAAGCCCTCTCATTACTGGAAGAATAACTTATGCGGAAAGCTTTAAGTAAATTATACTATCTGGTCCCTGTCTTGTGCCTTTTTCCTTTTTTTTCTGCACCGTTAGCATTATTCCTTGGAATTATGCTTGCTGTATTCTATAAAGGTGAAGAAGTTGTAAAAACAGGTAAACTCACCAAATACCTGTTGCAAGGATCTATTGTCTGCATGGGATTTTCCATGTCTGTAACCGGAGTTATACAAACCGGAAAAACGGGATTTACGATAACCGTGATCTCTGTCGCTGCCACTGTATTATCAGGCATCCTGCTGGGCAGGATATTCAAAGTCGGTAAAAACACGACAATGCTCATTTCCAGCGGGACTGCAATCTGTGGAGGAAGTGCGGTTGCCGCTGTCGCACCGGTTTTAGACGCCAAAAATAACGAGATAAGTTTTTCATTAGCAGTAATATTCGTATTAAATGCCGTGGCTTTATTTATTTTCCCTGTTATCGGACATTTGCTTCAGATGGATCAAACCCATTTCGGATATTGGGCAGCCATTGCCATACACGACACCAGTTCGGTAGTGGGAGCCTGCTCCGCATACGGAGAACAAGCCCTGCAAGTAGGCACCACCGTCAAATTAACGCGGACATTGTGGATCATACCATTGGCTTTATGCATCGCCTTCTTCAACAAGAATAAGGCATCTAAGATAAATATACCGTGGTTTATTTTCCTTTTTATATTAGCCATTATTGTTGGCAGTTACATTCCCGGAATGGCTGAAACAAACGGACATTTGAGCTGGCTGGGAAAGAAAGGGATGATGGTATCTCTGTTTTTTATCGGCGCATCCATCAATATAGGCGAAGTAAAAAAAACCGGCATAAATACTTTTATGCTTGGCATTATCCTTTGGTTTGTAATTGCTGTACTTTCTTATTTCTGGATCGAACTGGCATTCTAAAAACAAGTCGGGGCAAACCCTGAAATGAACAACCGGATGCGGCTTAAAAAGAGTTAGTATGACCTCTGGGTTATTTGAGGAAAACCGCAGTGTCTTCTCAGTACACCTCAGTATAATTTTCCTTGTTAATAATCAACTAAATGGCTATAAATAAAAAGAATGAAATTTTCCGGCCACGACTGATTGCAAATCCCCTGCGGTAGGGGCACGGTTTACAAAACCGCGCCAGCAGGGAGGGTTTATGCCTGTCTTCCGCTGGTGCGGACATTTGCCCGTGCCTTGCCCCAAGAACAATCCTTTTTTTTTGCTGCACAACACACAGACTACAAGTCAGCGCGAGCGGGGGCATGAAATTAATTCATATTGGTACATGAGAGATTCACTCTTTGAGCTTTTTCAAACCGACCCAAAGAATAGGGTTATCCTTTGGATTCCGTATATAAAGAGAATCATTATTGTTTTTTAATTGGTATATAAGTCTGAAATCAGAAGGGTTCGATAGTAGAATAAGTGAATCTGTAAGCAGATAGTTACCATAATTATCTTTGCCCTCATATTTCAATGTACTTAATCCTGATACATGAGCATATAATTCGCAGGTAGCCTTATTATCCTTAAAAGTGTAGACCATTGAGTCTTTGGCATAAAGACCATACCATTTCCCTGCGATAAGTTTATTATTCAAATAATTTGTATTATCAGGATCGTCCTTATCACAAGAGTAAAATACGAATACACACAATAATGAATATAATACTAATAATCCTTTTTTCATAAATATATTTTTCGCTAAAATTTAAACAGTTTCTTAAAACCGAAAAGGCTACCATCTGTGGGGTAACCTTTTCTGTTTTATACAATCCAAATCTCTGTTATTCGGATTTTGAGATCGGTATCTGGCGTTTTACTCCCTGACTCAGCGAGATCATGGTTTCGGTAGCCACGACACCGGGAATATCCTGTATTTTGTTGTTCAACAGGTCCATCAAATGCTCATTATCCCTTGCATAGAGTTTGATAAGAATAGTATAAGGACCGGTAGTAAAGTGAGACTCCACTATTTCGGGAATTTTGTCCAGCTCGGGTATTACGGTCTTGTACATCGAGCCTCTTTCGAGTTTCACTCCTATATATGTACAAGTATTGTAACCCAGCACTTTAGGATTAACAAAATATCCTGAACCTACTATCACATCCATTTCTACCATACGTTGTACGCGCTGGTGAATAGCGGCACGGGACACTCCACATTCAAGGGCTACATCCTTGAAAGGAATTCTGGCATTCTGGGATATTATCTCCAGAATCTTCTTATCAAGTTTGTCTATTTTCTGCATAACTGAGCTTTTTAATGTTATTATATCTCAAATGTATGATATTTTTCACAATATCTACACTATTTACCCGACAAAATGCAAATATTTCCCCAAAATCTGTTTTGAGGCAGTTTTATTTAGGATTAACTTCGAGCAATTCAACGTCGAATACAAGAGTTGAGAACGGCTTGATATGCTCGCCTCTTTCCTGAGCGCCATATGCCTTATCGTAAGGTATATATACTGTCCAAGTAGAACCGGCAGGCATCAACTGGAGCACTTCTGTCCATCCGGGGATTACACCGCCAACATTGAATGTAACCGGATCTTTGCCTTCATTGCTGTCGAATACTGTACCGTCGATAAGTGTACCTTTATAGTTTACTTTTACCATGTCTGTTGCAGCAGGTTTAACTCCTGTTCCGTTTTTTACAATTTTGTACTGTACGCCGCCAGGCAAAGTAACAACACCTTCTTTTGTTTTGTTTTCGGCAAGGAATGCTTCACCGGCTTTGATCTGAGGTTCGTATTGTTTTTTCAATTCTTCCTCTTGCCTTGCCTGAGCTTTCACCTGAGCTTCCTGCATTTTTGTCTGGAATACAGTTGATGGGTTTTCAAATGCGAATTTACCGTTTTTCAGGGCCGTAACAATGGCAGATACAAATGCCGCTGAATTCATTTTTTCTTTTGAACCCGGACCGTATATTTGCTGGATGATGCCGGGGAATGCCTGTCCCGACATGTTACCACCAAGTGAGATACCTGCCAGATAAGCCTTTTTAGCTTCAGTAGCACCGGCCCCTTCCTGAAGACCTTTCAGGAATTCGTTTGTATTCCTTTCATTTGCTTTAGAAACAGAATCTAATTTATGTTTCATTTCTTTTTCCAAAGACGTTTTTTTAGCAGCATCGTTTTCAGCTTCTATTTGTCTCAAATAAGAACCTCTGATGGCGGCAGTATCGCTTACCAGACCCATTTGTTGAAGGTATCCGGGCAGGCCTTGATCGTACATGTTGGCTCCGAAAGCGTACGAAATAGTATCAAGATCTGTTTTCAGAGAAACGTTTGAAGAAACATTCCCTCCACAAGATGTGAATAAAGCGCCAAGGGCAACAATAGTACCAAGGGCAACAACTTGAATTTTTTTCATGTTTTTACTAAAATAATTATATTAAACAATATCTAAAACTTCTACTTCGAATACCAGAGCCGAATTCGGCTCAATAGTCTGTCCGGCTCCCGATTTGCCATAAGCAAGGTTTGCAGGGATAAACAACTTCCATTTCGACCCTACAGGCATAAGCTGCAATGCTTCTACCCATCCCGGAATCACCTGGTTTACACCAAACGTTGCAGGCTGGCCGCGCTCTACCGAGCTATCGAATACTGTTCCATCGATAAGCGTGCCATGATAGTGGCACTTCACCTGATCGGTAAGGCTTGGTTTAGCGCCTTCTCCGGTTTTCAATATTTCGTATTGCAACCCGCTGGGCAAAGTCACAATTCCAGGTTTATTTTTATTGATAGCAAGAAATTCTTCTCCGGCTTTCAGGTTCAACTCAAGCTTTTCGTCTTGTAATTTACCAAAATAATCATTCAATAATTGTTGTGCTTCTTCGTAAGATATATCAGCAGGCGCACCGGTTATCACATCTTGCATCCCTTTTAGGAAAGACTCGAAATTCACATTTTTTATACCTGAGCTCATAAAATTATTGCCAATACTCAACCCCAAAGCATAACTTATTTTATCCATATTTTATTTTATTTTTTTATTAGTCTTGTGAATCAGATCGATAGACAAAAACCATATGTTTATTTAATTTGCCAACAAAAGTAACTCTTTTCACGATACAACAATAAGTTTTACTATCTAAAAAACTATATTTGTATAAGAAACTGTTTAAATTTTAGCGAAAAATATTATTATAGGATTGGAAAAAGGCTTCTTAGCAATTTTTTTATGCTCTTTTGTCATCCTGAGGAACGAAGGATTTGGGTTTTCAGGAGATATTTGTTTCGCTTTCGCTTCAGCGATTTGCAATTCACTCCGTTCAAAATGACAAAAAGGGCATTTACAAATAATAGTAGCAAATAGTAAAAAGTCAAGAGGGCTTCAGGTTCTAACATACTTACATTTTTTTAATAGTTTATGAAACATCTCGTTGTATTAAGCGGAGCAGGAATGAGCGCCGAAAGCGGCATAGCTACTTTCAGGGACTCGGGCGGAATGTGGGAACAGTACCCGATAGAAGAAGTGGCAACACCCGAAGGTTTCAGGCGCAATCCCCAATTGGTTCTCGATTTTTATAATGCCAGGCGCAGGGCAGCATTCGAGGCAAAGCCCAACAAAGGACATATAGGATTGGCTGAAATGGAAAAAGATTTTAAAGTTTCTATTATCACCCAAAACGTAGACGAGCTGCACGAAAGGGCAGGCAGTACCAACGTAGCGCATCTGCACGGCGAATTGAACAAAGTGCGCTCTACTGCCGATCCGTCATTGATCTATACGCTTACACCCGGCAAACCGGACATCCATATCGGCGACAAATGCGAAAAGGGTTCACAGCTCCGTCCGCATATAGTGTGGTTTGGCGAGGCCGTGCCCATGATAGAGAAAGCAATAGATACAGTAAGTGCCGCCGATATACTGGTAGTTATAGGCACATCGCTAAATGTATATCCGGCAGCAAGCCTGCTGAACTATGTGAAACCCTGCACACCGATTTATCTTATTGATCCGAAAGAAGTTAAAACACACCAACAGGACATTCACTTCATTCAAAAAGGCGCATCCGAAGGTGTGGAGGAACTGAGAAAATTGCTTGCCAAAGTATAAATAAAGATTGTAACTCCTTTATGCTGCCAACAGGTGGCTGGCTACCTTGGGAAAACTGGTCTGCATCAATTTTTATCATTTTAATGTGGTGAGGTACTTATGAAGAGAAAATATAGCAAATTTCAACATTCAGAATACAAATCTTAAAGAAGGTATCTTTGATTTATCTGCAAACGTTTGCAATTTTTTTCTGCCGGTTTACTTCTCGATCCCTTTTTCAGTACGGTAAAAAACTTTTCCTTTGTATCTGGAAAAATCTTTATAAAAAAATCATGAAAACGAAAATCTCTCTATTTTTTATTAGTTTCTGTTTTATTCTTAGCGCAGTGAATGCACAGCAACTAAAATCTCCGGATGGAAACCTGACATTGAACTTTTCTCTCCAAAACAATGGAGTACCTGTATATAGCCTGACATACAAAGGCAAAGATGTTATCAAGCCGAGCAATCTGGGTTTGGAATTGAAAGACAACAGCAGTGCGAATACTGATTTCAATGACTTTTTGATCACGCATGCCGGTGCCGAACCGAAAGAAGATAAGGTCTCTTTATTGAACGGCTTTGACATTGCAGATACAAAAATATCAGCATTTGACGAAACATGGAAACCTGTATGGGGAGAAGTAAAAGAAATCCGTAATCATTATAACGAATTGGCGGTTACATTGAATCAGGCTTCAACAGACAGGCAGATATTGATCCGTTTCCGGTTGTTCGATGACGGACTGGGTTTCCGTTACGAATTTCCCGAGCAAAAGAACCTTATATACTTTGTTATAAAAGAGGAAAAAACACAGTTTGCGATGGCCGGCGATCACAAAGCGTTCTGGATACCGGGCGATTATGATACTCAGGAGTATGATTATACTACATCAAAGCTTTCCGAAATCAGAGGCCTGATGAGTAAGGCTATTACGCCTAATGCTTCGCAAACGCCTTTCTCTGAGACAGGGGTACAAACAGCTTTGATGATGAAAACAGATAATGGCTTGTATATCAACCTTCATGAAGCTGCATTAATTAATTATGCCTGTATGCATCTGAACCTGGATGATAAAAATATGATTTTCGAGTCTTGGCTGACTCCGGACGCTCAGGGCAATAAAGGACACATGCAAGCTCCTTGCAATACCCCATGGCGTACAGTAATAGTAAGTGATGATGCGCGCGATGTGTTGGCTTCACACATTACTCTTAACCTGAATGAACCTTGTAAGATTGAAGATGCTTCGTGGATCAAGCCTGTAAAATATGTTGGTGTGTGGTGGGAAATGATTACAGGACGCAGCTCTTGGGCATATACAGACGATTTGTATAGCGTACAACTTGGAGCGACTGACTATTCAACGGTTAAACCGAATGGTAAGCATGCGGCAAACACAACCCATGTGAAAGAATATATCGACTTTGCAGCATTGCATGGATTCGATGCCGTATTGATCGAAGGATGGAACGTAGGATGGGAAGACTGGTTCGGCAAATCGAAGGATTATGTCTTTGACTTTGTCACTCCATATCCTGATTTCGATGTGAAAGAACTGCACCGTTATGCAAAGAGTAAAGGTG
>JAISES010000227.1 GCA_031263965.1 Prevotella sp.
GTTAAATATTACAGCCCAAGGCAACGCCTTGGGTAATTGAGCACAACCTCCGGCCGGCGTCCCGAAAGGACAACATAACGTTTTTTGTCATGTACTCTGGACAATGTATTAAATTTTCATTTTTCTGTTAATAAATGAGGCTGTTCTTCTTTTTCTATTATATCTTTGCTTAGTCCTTTGCATATAGAAGCTATGGCAAGAGCTGGAAAGATTCATGACCGTAAAATGATTATACAGTATCAATACGATGGTAATTATCAGGTGGCATTAATGGATGTTTTTATACAATACAGTTGTAAAATGTATGGTATTGCTTATTCGGATCCGTTAAAGGCTAAAAGAATCAAAGAATTGCGCATACTTATTCCAATATGATGATAAATGACGAGTTTAATCAAGCGTTGATACAAAAGATACAGGATCTGTTGCCATCAGGGAAGACCCGTTTACAGTTGCTTACAGATACGATATCGCTGGGAAAAGAAGCCGCATACAGGAGGCTTCGGGGCGAGGTTCTTTTTACATTTGAAGAAGCCTGTAAGATAGCGCACAAATTGGGCTTTTCGCTTGATGGTTTGATGGATGCCCCCGCCGTGGAAAACAACCCCGAGTTCCGCCTTACCTTTCTACCGGTTAAAACATCAACCGGAGGCCATATTGAAGATTATTTTTCATCGATATTATCCGAACATAAACAATTCGGGGAAAAGATAAATGACCCCAAAATGTTGACAATGGGAGTTTTTTCATATATACCTCATGTTATGTTTTTCCCTTATCCCAATCTGCTGCGGTTAGAAGCGCTTATGTGGTCATACCAGTCAATGAATACTCCCATAAAATTATCGGAAATCACGCTTTCCAAGGAGTATGAGGAAAAATTTAAGGCATTGGGCTTTTCTTTGACAAACGCACACAAACAAGTTTTTATCTTCGATTATTTTATTTTTTATTCGTTATGCCGTAAGATTAAATATTTCTACGACTTAAATTATATCTCAAAAGAAGAAATACGCTTGATAACCACTGAGTTAGAAGAGATGCTTTCGGCATTGGAAATGAAGGCGTCTATAGGAAAGACACAGTCTAAGAAAGATGTATGGTTATACCTGTCCCATTTAACATTCAATGCCAATTATACATACGCGCAAGGTACAACATTTGAGCGTTCCTATATAGAGATATACCATTTAAATTCACTCGTTTCGTCCAACCCTTTGGTTTGCGAAGCGCATAAAAAGTGGATTGAGTCGTATCGAAAATACTCGATGCTGATAAGTGCAGGCGGAGAAAAAGAACGAAAAGGTTTCTTCAAGTTGCAGGAACAGTTTATTAAAAGGTTCTCCTAAGTAACTGCTTAAATTTTAGCGAAAAATATTATTATAGCATTCACCGCCAGGGGATATGCAACCACCTGTTTTTTATCAGAATTTGCAACCGAGTCAAAGCGAGGGTTAACCCGAAGCAATCTGACTGTATTCTTTCGGGCAGCCACAAAGGACTGCCCCTACCGCTAACTGCCCAATTTCCGGATTGCTTTACTTTGGCTCCGCTTCGCTCTGCCGAATGTTGTTTCAGGCTCGCAATGACGCGAGAGACACCTCATCCTTTTTTATAGATCCTTTTAAAATCAGATAAAGGTACTTTAATCCCGTTATTTTCGATTCAAGAGACATTTTTCCGGCTTGTTTCGAACTCAGACACAAACTTCCCGAATACGGAAACAGCATTGCTGGGGGGAGAGATACATATGGACTACCTTTGCCAAAGATTAAAGACCCATTGTTGACTGTATAACCGGTATATTTGCAAAGCACTGCAAGAATGACCCTTGTTGGCAACTTAACATAAGGCTTTAAGTACTTTACAAAACTAATGAATATAATATATTATGAATAGAAAAGTATTACTAATAACGATTGCAATGTTTGCAGCTTTACTGTCAAAGGCTCAAGTTACTATTGGTGCAGGCAGGGAGCCGCACCCCGGAGCTGTGCTCGAACTCGAGTCTCAAACAAACCACGGATTGTTGCTGCCGTATATATCCCTTAACGATGCCGGTACATGGCAATTGGGCGGTGAGCAGATCGAAGGAATGGCTGTTTATAATGAAACTTCGTCAACGTCCAATAAACTGAAAGGTAAGGGTTTTTATGTGTGGGTCGAAAATAAATGGCGCATAGCTCAACAACCAACTTGTGAGGGAACGCCTTCCGTCGGAACTGTTTCAGTCAGCCGGACGGACGCTTCTGTGAACGAAATTTTCCAGGCTTGGGTAAACCCTTCCGCCGAAGCGGCACAATATATATGGACCATAACCGGTACGGCAACTGTAGTAGGCTACTCTAATACCAACGTCATCAGTCTGGCCGCAACGAAAACCGGAAATGCCAATATAAGCGTAACTGTAGTCAGTACCTGCGGAACGACGGCTATGTCCGCAGCTCAGAGTGTAACTATCAAATAAACAAGATTCGTTATATATGAAAAAACATATAGTGTTTATATTGTGGCTCGTTTTCGCAGGCATATGCGGAGTACACGGGCAAGTTCTTATCGGGCCGGGCAACGAGAATCTCCATGCAGGAGCTGCGCTTGAATTGAAATCCGACGGCAACAGGGCAGGCTTGCTGATGCCCCGAGTGGAGCTTACTTCGGCTACGGTTTGGGCACCGGTGGACGGCAATGCAGTGAACGGAATGACTGTGTATAATTCCAATAATATGACACAAAACGGTTTGAACGGAAAAGGTCTTTATACATGGATAGACGGGCGGTGGTATCTTGTATCGTCTCCCGTGCCATGTACTGTGGCACCCCCTGACCCTGTATTGAAAATAAACGAAACGGATAAAACCGGTTTATTCGCCCCGTTCCTGCTATATGTCGACAATCCGGAAGCAGGAGCTTCTTACGAATGGACTCTTCCGGCAGAACTTATCGGACATTCCAGTTCGAATGTAATTACCGTAATAGGAAGCAAAGAAGGCAAATACACCGTTGCCGTACAGGTATTTAACGAATGCGGAAGAAGCAGTGTCGTTTCACAAGAGATAAATATCAAAGAAGAGATAATATTACCCGGTGTAGACGAATCCGGCCATACACAAATACAAGGTATTACCTGCTACGATGTTGCGCAGACCGACGATACGGGCGGGCCATGTGGCAGTTTAGCGAGCAGGCGTCCGGCTTTCCCCGCTGATGACGCAAGCAAACGAACCCGGCCTTACGCTTTTTCCATACAAGATAATACCGGTATGTCTGATCTGAGAGTCGGGTATACCGACGACAACGACGGCATTATAAAATCGGTTTCGGGTAACGAGCCGGGAGCATTGACTCTCAATGAATATCCTATTTCCGTAGTATTTGCCGATAACATCAATGACATTGTGAAGGGAGCAGGAAAAAAATCGACAGCCTTGCTTTATGCGATTTTTACAGAAAACGGAATAGACAAGTGCGTCATATTGACAATTACCGTGCAGGATTGCGCATGTTGTCCGCTGGATTATGCCACGATTGTTGAAAATGCAGCATACGAAGGCGCTGATATTATGTATTATGTTGCCGGCCAACCGGCAGCGGATCATCTGAAGCACTTCAAACAGATTCCAAATTCAGCGCTTTGCGTCTGGAAAACGAATCAGGGTAAAGCTGTGCCGAAGGATACCAATAGCTGGCCGGATGCGCAAAAATACTGTACCGAAACAATGACTGCTAATTATGGCGATGGCTGGCGTTTACCGAATATTGCAGAAATGTATTACAATCTGCATATAATATTTTACAACGACGGCGGACGCGAAGGTAGCACTAACGAACACGTTTCGCGATTCTTGAGCAGTACCGCCCAGAGAAGTAATAGAGATAATTTGATGTATACACGTATTAGAGATACCAGTTCTACGGTTGTAGAGGTGGATGGATCAACTCTTTACAGATACAATAAAGGTTATCTGAATTACAGATGCGTAAAAACAATCGATTACTAAAATAATCTGAAAGATGAAGTTCCCGGCTAAATTATTATTATTTACATTGTGTTTCCCGTGGAATATATCCGCCCAGCAAATTGAATTTTCTTTTCCGGCTCTCCCGGAAAAGAAAATTCATGTATACTATCCATTGGGAAACCGCAGGGATTCTCTCCTGGTCACATCGGATAAACAAGGAGTGGGCAAGGTGTGGCTGCCGGAAGGTTATATGGGTTTCATCCGGATTTATATACCCGGTTCGGGATCCATCGAATGTATAGGAGGAGAACCTTTGTTGAAGATTGAGGGCAGCGAAACTTTTATCGACAAAGAGCATGTCAGTTTCCCCGGATCGCGCGAGAATAATTTTCTGTACAGCATGTTCAAAGAAAAAGAACTGAACCTCAACCGCTATGCATGGATACAGTTCGGGATGGAACTTTACGACCCCAAAAGCACAATTTACAGATTGCTGGAGAAAGAAAACAAGGAAAATAAAAGACAAATGTTATCTGTTGCCGGCCGGATTAAAGAATCGGGCTTGTATGCCTCCGGCTTGCTGGACATTATGGAATACGTAAACGACATAGGCACAGCTATAGATGTGGGGGATACTGTGTCGTTGGGGCGGATGAAAGCGTATTTCCACAGGCAGATGGACTGGAAGACCCTCTATACATCGGGCAGGCTATGGCAACTCGTAAATATATATTATGCCCGTTTATACGGAAAGGAGGCCCTTTATGCAGAAAATATCATGCCCCTGTTCGGCCAATTGCCGGAACCCATGCGTTCGGCTTTTCTGGAAACAGCTTTTGAAACATGTGAAAAGTCGGGTTGGGATACGGCAAAAGACAGCATCGTGTCGTACATATACGAGCACAAAATCACCTTGGATGCACAGAACAGTAACCTGAGACGGATTCTTTCTTCCGGAAAAACAGGACGGGGAAAACCTGCGCCTCCTATCAAAGGCCTGGCTGATGGCAATTCCGGAGGTATTACCCTTGTTTTGTTCTACGAGTCGGGGTGCGACCATTGCGTGGTGCAACTGGAAGAACTCAAAAAGCATTATGCCATGCTGCATAATTCGGGCGTCAGAGTGGTGTCTGTTTCCGCCGACATGGATGAAAGGGTTTATGAGTACCATTCCCGTTCTTTTCCGTGGAACAATAAGATATGCGACTACAAAGGATTTTCAGGTGAAAATTTCATAAATTACGCTATTATCGGCACTCCTACAATCCTTGTCATCGGTAACGGCATCATAGCAGGACGCTATTCCAACCTGTCGGAAACGGGATTGTATCAGGATCAATAAATGCAGGGGACAACCCGACAAATTGCAGTAGGCAACGATGGCTTTTCTTCTTTTGTTTTCGGTAGATTGTTATAAAGGAAAAACGTTTCAAACAGTATATAATAACCTAAACTAAGAAATCAATAAAAATTAATGACGTGTTTATATGTTCGTTTTTATTATGCGGAATCTGCGATTCCTTTTCTTAACTTTTTGCTTGACCAAAAAGTTACAAAAAGTCAAGGCTGTTGCCCTCGCCGACCCATCATCGCCTCGATGGCTAAAGGAAGCATACGGGCTTCGCCCCGCTTC
>JAISES010000250.1 GCA_031263965.1 Prevotella sp.
TTTTGTTTAGCCGGCAAGCTGGTTGTGGGTCGGCTATCCGGTACAGCCTTGACTTTTTGTAACTTTTTGGTCAAGCAAAAAGTTAAGAAAAAGGAATCGTAGATTCCGAATAATAAAAACGAACGTATATTTTAAACATAATCAAACCACTGATCGGTATTGTTCAATAAATAGCAACTTGAATTAACTAAATTCCGCGATGAACCAAGTTGGTCTGTGGTCTATTTATTTTTATCATCCTGTTTCCTTTTATACAGAAAATGCTGCCATTTATCCTCTATTTTTCCTTGCAACTGCATCTCATAACGGGCCATTACAAACAGAAGGTCCGATAACCGGTTTATAAACCGGAGAATCGTTACAGGTACTTCGTCCTTCCGGTTTAAAGTCCACAACCGGCGTTCGCTTCTGCGGGCAATAGTACGCGCCAGTTGCAGATGGGACGAAACCAAGTTGCCTCCGGGCAAGATAAAGAAACGACTGTCTTCGAGTTTTTCAGTAAACTGATCTATCAACTGCTCACAAAATGCAACCATCTCTTCATTCAGCTTATTCGGATTTTTCTCCCGGACAGCAGAAGGGGTTGCCACATGCGACATAACAACCATTATCTCCGTCTGAACAGAAAATAATATGTGGTCAAACTCGTGTTTTTCAGGCAGGCAGGCGCGTACAACACCTAACATGCTGTTCAGTTCATCCAGGCATCCATTGGCTTCGATACGTATATCATCTTTATCTATCCTTTGTCCGCCGTGTATTCCTGTTTTTCCTTTATCTCCCGACCGGGTATATATTTTCATATCATTTCATTTGAATAGATCCAACAAATTATCCATTTCGGCCCAATAAATATGGGTATATCCTGCGATCAGATTTTTATATCTGAATAATTTCGTTCCTGCCGGTTGCCTTTTTGCGTTTAGAATCTCTATATCAATCTGCAAATCTTTATTCTCTTTTTCTATAGATGAATAATGGAATTCATGCCCTTTTATATCTACGTTGTTATATCGGAATTGCCGGTAGCCCAGCTTCAGTTTCATAGGCTGCATAGTTGCCATTTGCCCTAATATGCCTGCCATGGGATATATCCTGCCCTCTGCGTCTGTAATTGAATCAGACAGATACATCATTCCTCCGCATTCGGCAAGGGTTTTGCCTCCATTCTCTATATACATCCGGATGCTTTCCAGCATTGATTTATTGCGACTCAATTCATCCGGATATAGTTCCGGATAACCACCCGGAAGATATAACAAATCGGAAGCGGGTAATTCTTTATCATTCAGCGGACTGAAAAAGGCCACTTTACCCCGCCGTTTCAGATATTCTATATTCTCATGATATACAAAATTGAAAGCAGCATCCCGAGCCACAGCTATATTAAGGTTTGGGGTTGCGTGTTCTGCCGGACGATTTGCAGGTGAATTTATTTCCCTCGATGTAATTTTGAGCAGCCGGTCTATGTCCACTGTTTTTTCCACCAACCCTGCTATTTTGTTTGCCAGATCATCAAAATGACTTTGCCCGTCAAGGCTCAATCCTAAGTGGCGCGAGGGCGTTTCTATCTCCTGATTTTTAAGCAAATAACCCAATGGTTCTACTTCTACATCGTTACAGGCATCTTTCAGAAAACTGTAATGACTTTCCGAACCGACGAAATTGAATATGACCCCTGCAACCTTTATGCCCGGACAAAACTCTTTAAACCCGTGAATCAAAGCGGCAGCCGAATAAGCCATGGACTTTGCATTGACAACCAGAATAACAGGTATATCGAGCAACCTTGCAATTTCAGCGCTGCTTCCCTTCATTTTATCATAGCCATCATACAAGCCCATAACACCTTCGGCTATACAAACATCTTTATCCGTAGCATACTTGTTGTACAAATGTCTTACGTGCTCTGTTGATGACAGGAATAAATCGAGATTTACAGATGGATTAGACGCCGCTGCCTCATGAAACTTTGTATCAATATAATCGGGTCCGCATTTAAAGGGTTGTATATTTAGTCCTCTATTAGCCAACGCCTTTAATAAACCGATAGTCAGGGTTGTTTTTCCCGAACCTGAGTTTGCCGCGCCTATAAGAAACTGTGATTTCATAGGTAACAAAAGTACAAATTTTGGTCAGAAAATCATATTCAAAAGCAAATAAGTCCAGGGCAAACAGTTTCTTAAACCATTATTGGCTAATTGCCAGTCAGATAAACTTAAATTTTATTAATCTGCTTTTATTTCTTATTTTTGTAAGTTTAAATATATCTTGAGCTTAATTATGACTCAACAATCAATCAATATAAAGAATAAACGCGCCGGTTTCGATTATGAATTTGTTGAAACTTTCACCGCCGGAATTGTACTTACGGGTACGGAGATCAAGTCTGTTCGCTTGGGGAAAGCCAGTCTGGTAGACACTTTCTGTATGTTCGAAAAGAATGAACTCTGGGTGCGCAATATGTATATAGCCGAATATTTTTACGGTTCGTATAACAATCATGCCGCTCGCCGCGACCGTAAGTTATTATTGAATAAGAAAGAATTAAAAAGAATAGAGCGTTTAGTTAAAGAAACCGGATATACGATTGTGCCGACCCGTGTTTTCTTAAACGAAAGAGGCTTAGCAAAAGTTGTAATAGCTGTTGCCCGTGGTAAGAAGCAATATGACAAACGCCAGTCTCTTCGCGAGAAAGATGATAAACGTGCTATGGATCGTGCTATGAAGTTTTAATACAGGATAAGATTTAAGGTTCTTAGAAACTGTTTGAATTTTATAGCAAATTTTTTTTATAGGTATTTTCAGATGGATTTTATTCTTTTTGCTTGCAGGTTTAGCGGGCTAAACCAAAAGAAAAAAGGGGAAAATACGCTGAAAAGAGCATAAAAAAATTGCTAAGAAGTTTTTTTTAAATCCTATAATAATATTTTTCGATAAAATTCAAACAGTTTCTTAATAATTATATCGATGATTAGTGTAACCCCTGATAAAAAGAATAGCATAAAGAACATTGGTTTCGTTTTTTCGGTAATTCTTACCGGCGTTCTTTTTTATCTCCTCAACCGGCATTTTTTGCCATATATGGATGATTGGGGCTATACTTTCGCACATACAGGCAAAAAGCCCCAGAATATATTTGAGATTTTTCAGTCTGAATATAGCCAATACATGAGATGGGGCGGCAGAAGTGTTGTCCATGTAATAGCGCGAATTTTATTGTGGGTCGGAGAAATATGGAGCGATGTATTAAATGCCATTGCCTATCTTGGGCTAGTACTGCTTATCTATTTTATTGCTAACAGGCAGAAGGGCATGAATGTTCCGTTATTTTTCCTGATAAATATACTAATCTGGTTTTCCTTGCCTTCTTTCTCCCAGAACATCCTATGGATAACAGGCCGTGCGAACTATCTTTGGGGATGCCTTATTATTTATGGCTTGATGGCCTTATATGTTTCTCATTTTTTCGATAAAAAGAAAAAAGATAATGTTCCGGGGCGTTTAGCTGTTTTATTCGGAGGGATTATAGCCGGATGGACAAATGAAAACATGGGCATAGCGCTTATATTCTTTCTTTTATCGCTTTTGTCGTACCTGAAATATGATAAAGAAAAAATTCCCAAATGGATGGTATGGGGATTGCTGGGTGTTATAGCCGGATACATTGTGATGATGCTTTCGCCGGGTAATGCATATCGAAGCCAAAGTGAATTTATACTGATCCATAAAATAAATAAGGTTCCTTTGTCATTCTATTTTTATCGTTTTGTTACAATTGCAAAATACTCATGCATATACCTGCGATATCCGGTTTTAATCTATATTTGCAGCATGGCGCTATTTTTGTGGAAAGGAGAAAAAAATAAAGAAAAGAAGAAACGTATTCTATTCCTATCTCTGCTTTTTCTCTGTACGTCGGTTGTTGCAACGGTTGTCATGAGCGGTTCGCCTTCTTTCCCCGACAGGGCATGGTTTGGTATAATTATTATGCTGATAACCTCAATTGTTATGCTATATGCTAATATCGATTGGCCGGACTTGAAACTGCGGGTCGGTAATTATATAGTTGTATCAGCTCTTGTCATTATATATTTTATTTCCTTTTCAGAAAGTTATTCTGATCTTTTAAGGTTTGAAAAAGTCTGCCGGCACAGAGATAAACTTGCCGATGAAGCAATACAAAAAGGACTTAAAAATATTGTTATAGAAGATATTATATTTGTACAGAAAAAATCCCCTTTAGCGGTTCTGGACTTATATGATTGGTTGATACTGGACGGTAGCTTCGATCAAAGATATGGACATTACAAAGGAGTGGAGTGGAGTCGATAAACATACAAATGGTTGGCTCTTTCTAAACATTAATACATAGATATGCAAAAGATACAAGATATACTTAAAGAGAGAATTCTTATACTCGATGGCGCCATGGGTACCATGATCCAGCGATATAAACTTACGGAAGAAGATTTTCGCGGAGAGCGATTCAAAGATTTCAACGTATTGCTGAAAGGCAATAACGATCTGCTATGCCTTACCCGTCCGGATGTAATAGAAGCCATCCACCGCGAATATCTGGAAGTAGGAGCCGATATTATTGAAACGAATACATTCAATGCCAATTCCATTTCGATGGAAGACTATAATATGTCCGGTTTGGTAAAAGAAATAAATATTGCCGCTGCTAAACTTGCGAGAAAAGCCGCCGATGATTATACAAAACAAAGTCCGGATAAACCTCGGTTTGTAGCCGGATCGATAGGGCCTACCAATAAAACGGCATCGATGAGTCCGAAGGTAGAAAACCCTATCTTTCGCGCTGTAACTTTCGATGATCTCCGCTTTGCTTACAAAGAGCAGATAGAAGGGCTGGTAGACGGAGGTGTAGACTTGCTGCTGATAGAAACTATATTCGACACATTGAATGCCAAAGCGGCCCTGTTTGCAGCGGAAGAAGTGCGTAAAGAAAGGAATTTAAACTTACCTGTAATGGTATCGGTAACGTTATCGGACAAGGGCGGCCGTACATTGTCGGGGCAGACAATCGGGGGATTCTTAGCCTCTGTCGGTCATATCGATTTTCTTTCCATCGGCCTTAACTGCTCGTTCGGAGCATCGGATATGAAGCCATTCCTGAAAGAGTTGGGGCGTATTGCTCCTGCTTACATCTCTGCTTATCCGAACGCAGGGCTACCCAATCAATTTGGAGAATATGACGAAACGCCTGAAATAATGGCGGGGCAGATCAAGGAATATGTAAATGAAGGCCTGGTAAATATTCTCGGAGGCTGTTGTGGTACTACACCCGACCATATAGCTAAATATGTAGACCTTGTAGAAGGAGCAACACCTCACAAACCGGCAGGTAAACCCGGATATATGTGGTTGTCGGGATTAGAATTGTTGGAAGCCAAACCTGAAATCAATTTTATAAATGTGGGCGAGCGGCTCAATGTCGCAGGTTCCCGCAAGTTCCTCCGCCTGATAAAAGAAGGGAAATACGAAGAAGCTCTTACGATTGCGCATAAGCAAGTAGAAGACGGGGCGCAGATACTCGATGTGAATATGGATGAGGGCTTGCTCGACGGGGTAAAGGAAATGACAACCTTCCTCAACCTGATGGCTTCCGATCCGGATGTATCGCGTATCCCTGTCATGATCGACTCTTCCAAATGGGAAGTGCTCGAAGCCGGCTTGAAGTGTGTGCAGGGAAAACCTGTTTTAAATTCCATCTCCCTGAAAAACGGAGAAGAAGAATTCCTGCATCAGGCGCGGCTCATTAAGCAATATGGAGCTGCTGTTATAGTAATGGCCTTTGATGAAGAGGGACAAGCAGATACTTTTCCCCGTAGGAAAGAAATTTGTGAACGGGCATATAATCTGTTGGTCAATGACGGATTTAATCCGGTGGATATAATCTTCGACCCTAATATTCTGGCAATAGCTACGGGTATAGAAGAGCATCGCAATTACGCGGTAGATTTTCTCGATACAATAACCTGGATAAAAGGAAACCTTCCTCAGGCGAAAATCAGCGGAGGGGTAAGCAACCTTTCGTTCTCATTCCGTGGAAATGACTACGTTCGTGAAGCTATGCACGCTGTATTCCTGTACTATGCTATTCAGCGCGGCATGGATATGGGAATCGTTAATCCGGGACAATCGGTAGTGTACGACGACATTCCTCCCGAACTGAGAAATCTGGTTGAAGATGTAATCTTTAACCGCAGGCCGGAAGCTACCGACGAATTAATTGAGTATGCCGAGAAGGTAAAAAATGAAAAATTAGGGCAAACAGAACAAAAAGTAGAGGAATGGCGGTCGTTTCCTCTTGATGAGCGTATTCAGTATGCCTTGATGAAAGGTATCAGCGATTATCTGGAAGAAGATTTGACCGAAGCGTTGAAGGTATATCCGAAAGCTGTCGATATTATAGATAAGCCTTTGATGGAAGGCATGAACAAGGTTGGAGACTTGTTCGGCGCGGGCAAGATGTTCTTGCCTCAGGTTGTAAAAACTGCCCGTACGATGAAGCGTGCCGTGGCTTTTCTTCAACCTACCCTGGAGGCTCAGAAAGCATCTGCCGCAGGAAGCAACAAAGCCGGAAAACTTCTGATAGCTACCGTTAAAGGAGATGTGCACGATATTGGTAAAAATATTGTAGCCATTATTCTGGCATGTAATAACTACGAAGTTATCGATCTGGGTGTGATGACACCTCCGGAAGTCATCATCCGGAAAGTAGAGGAAGAACAGCCCGACATCCTTTGTCTGAGCGGGTTGATCACTCCATCGTTGGAAGAAATGAGCATAGTTGCCCATGAAATGGAAAAAGCAGGTTTCTCTATTCCACTGATGATTGGCGGTGCTACCACATCCAAGCTGCATACTGCGATAAAGATAGATCCGAAATACAACAACGGATCGGTAGTGTATGTAAAAGATGCGTCCCAGGCTCCTTCAACAGTGAGTAAGTTGATAAATCCGAAGACGAAAGATGATTATATAAATGAAGTAAAGCAGGAATATAATTCCTTGCGCGAATCGGCAGGCGATAAAAAAGCGGATTTGTTGCCTTTGTCCGACGTGCTGGATAAAGGAATGAAAACAGACTGGACAAATTATAAAGCGCCTGAACCGAAAGTCGCAGGTCGCCAGATATTAAAGGCTATTCCGGTCGGACAAATTGTCCCTTATATAGATTGGAAATTCTTTTTCCATTCATGGAACTTGTCCGCGCGCTATGCTTCTATACAAAATATTGACGATTGTCCGTCATGCCGGGCTACATGGCTCAATTCTTTCCCTGAACAGGAACGGGAAAAAGCATCTGAAGGCATGCGACTGTATAAAGATGCTAAGGCTTTGATTAACCAATTGATACAGAATAAAGCAGGGTGTATTAATGCTGTATTTGGTATTTTCGAAGCTTATAGTGAAGATGAATGTTTGTACATAAACGGCATTCGCTTCCCGATGCTTCGTCAGCAAAAGAAGAATGACAAGGGCGAATACCTGTCTCTATGTGACTTCGTCGCTCCAAAATCATCAGGAATAAAAGACTATGCCGGAGGTTTTACCGTAACTGCCGGAGTAGGAGCCAGTGAACTGATGAGTGAATATGAAAGGCGAGGTGACGAATATAAGGTATTGTTGCTGAAATCGGTACTTGATCGTTTGGCCGAAGCTACAACCGAATGGCTCCATGCTAAAATAAGGAAAAACTATTGGGGCTTTGCTGCCGGTGAAAATATCACGGTGAACGAAATGTTTGCCCTGAAATATCAGGGTATCCGTCCGGCTGTAGGTTATCCGTCTATTCCCGATCAGTCTATAAACTTCTTGCTTAACAATGATTTATTGCAGTCTGCTG